>JADQBO010000448.1 GCA_016278585.1 Desulfosporosinus sp. | reverse complement strand
AGAGTAATAGGGAACTTGATGATTTTGCTTATATTGCTTCTCATGACTTAAGAGAACCATTGAGGGGAATTAATAATTATTCGAACTTTCTATTAGAAGACTACACGGATAAACTTGATGATGAAGGAAAAGCTATGCTTTCCACCGTTAGTAAACTTACCAATAGATTAGAACAGTTTATTGACTCACTGTTATATTATTCGCGACTTGGAAGGACCTTTATAGAGCAAAAACCCGTTTCAATGAAGGATATTATCGATGATGCAATTAGCTCATTCGAGTTCTCCATAAGGGAAAGACCGACCGTGATAAAGGTTTTAGAAAACCAACCCATCATTAATTGTGATCGCTTGAGAACCACTGAAATATTTAAGAATTTAATAGGAAATGCATTGAAATATAATGATAAAGCCGAAAGATATATTGAAGTGGGGTATACGCTCGCAGATGAGGATAAACTAATTTTCTACGTAAAAGATAATGGTATAGGAATAGAGGAAAAGCATTTTGAGAATGTTTTTATGATCTTTAAACGATTGCATCCTAGAGATAAGTATGGAGGGGGCACAGGTGCTGGGCTAACCATTACAAAGAAATGCGTCACCTCACAGGGTGGTAATATATGGATAGAATCAAAGGTAAAGGAAGGTTCAACCTTTTGCTTTACAATTACAGAACGAAAGTCAAATAATTCAAAGGAGGCTGACTGCAAATGAACAATAGTCCTAATACATTGATTATTATTGTGGAAGACAGCCCGGAGGATTACGAAACGACTATAAGAGCATTCAAAAAAGTTGGGATGAAAAATAAAGTTTTAAGATTTGAAATGGGTGACGAATGCTTGGATTATTTATTTGGAAGAGGGGAGTATGAAGGGCAAAAGAATGTGTTGCCCGGACTTATCATGCTTGATTTGAATTTGCCGGGAACCGACGGCAGAGATGTGCTTAAAAGTATAAAATCTGATCACAAATTGAAGAAAATACCTGTCGTCGTATTAACTACTTCAAAGGATCTTATAGATATTGAAAAATGCTATCAGCACGGTGCAAACAGTTATATTCAAAAACCAGTTGATTTTAATGGTTTCATAGATGCTATTAAGAAACTAAAAGAATATTGGTTTGAAATTTCAATACTACCTATATAATACTGTCGACCTAGCTAGAACCTTATTGGTAGCAGGGGCACACTATAAGAAGAGGAGTTGTCTAGTTACAATAGCAGGCGAATAGATGAAAGGGTTGGAAACAAACTGATACCTGCTTTGTATCGACAAAGCAGGTATTAGTGAGGTACTGATGAGAATATGACTTGCTAGTGAGTCATGCTATGGCAAAGACTTCCTTTACAAAAGAAAGATACTCCGGTGCTTTTTTAATGTCAGGTTCACCATGGGTTTGCGCTAATCCATGCCGTATAGCTCGTTTGATAACTGTGTCAAAGACCTTAATGTCTGGGGTTTCGGCAAATTGTTTCCGTAGGTCTTGAAGCATCACATGATGAAGGTTAGTATGATCCTGGACCATCGTTGGTAAAATCCCTAAAATATTGACTTTAGAACCTTGGTCCTGGATTTCCTTTATTAGTACTATTGTATCGTAAATGCCATCAATGGAAAGTCCCTCTGGAAGGACCGGGATAATAATATCCGTAGAGGCTAACAGAGAATTCATGGTTGGTATGTCGTTGCTCGGAGACGTGTCAATCAAAATATAATCGTACTGCATTTTTATCTGACCGATTGCTTTTTTTAAAAGGTATTTGGGGGCAGGGAATAGCTTGGCATTAAGATGGGTCATTACTTTTGGGCTAAGGTCAGAAAGTGAATTGTTCGATAAGTATAGATCTACCCCAAAAGCATGTTGCTTGATGTCGCTCATTGATGCTTCACCAATTAAAACATCATAAATTGTTTTCTTTAAATTACTCTTCTTGATCCCGAACGAAAATGCAATATGGCCTTGAGCATCCATGTCAATAATAGCTGTTTTATACCCAAGACTAACTAACCCTACAGCCATGTTTGTAACGGTTGCCGTCTTGCCAACCCCACCTTTCTGTGAGGCAACAGAAATTATCCGTGCAGTTTTAACATTATTAGCAGAATTATTATTAGTCTTAGATCGTTTAGCCATATAACAACAATCCCTTCTTAAATTATATGTACTGGTATATTTTACCATAAATTAACATATTAGTATATACTTGGGACAAATTTGCGAACCGTCTTTTATTGTCGTTTTGCGAAAGAATATAGATTATTTAGTTAAACTTATGTTGTCAGGGTTAGTCTATAATGTTTCTTTTGTGGTATATTATATTTATCAATGATAACTAATCATTAGGAAGTACTTAAAACTAGGATGAATTTAGACTAAACAATGATTAGATTTCATGAACTATAGGGAGGGTAATTTTATGAATAACCAAAAAACATTAGAGAATTTAATGGAAGCTTTTGCTGGAGAATCACAGGCTAATCGGAAGTATACTGCTTACTCAAAAAAAGCTGAGGCAGATGGCAAAAAGAATGCTGCAAAGCTTTTCAAAGCAGCTTCAGATGCTGAAACTATCCATGCTCAAAAACACTTAGAGGTTGCTGATAAGATTAAGACAACGGTTGAAAACTTAAACGATGCAGTAAATGGAGAGAATCACGAATATCAAAGTATGTATCCAGAATTCCTTAAAGTCGCCCAAGAAGAAGGAAATCAAGCTGCAATTAGAACTTTTACATATGCACTTAAGGCCGAAGAGGTCCATGCGAGACTGTATAAAGAAGCACTAGATAATCTCGAGCAGGAGGAAGAAGTATTTTACTATCTTTGTCCTATTTGCGGAAACATTGAGAAAGTAGTGCCTGAAAAGTGTTTTATTTGTGGTACTCCGGGAACTAAGTTCATAAAATATTAAACGGGTTTAAAGAATTAACCTTTAGGGTTTCTATAACGTAGGAGTAACTCTTAATCCTCACCTTAAACTGGGTGAGGATTTTTTACTGAGAAAATCCTGTATTTATAGAATTAACTGTAATATTTCGATCTATGAAAGTTGGAGATAAAATAGATCCTTCATTTAAACGCATTTCTTGCTAAAATTAATCAGGCGATAGATCTTTAATCTTATTGAATACTAATTCTAAAGAAAGGTAATTTGTGATAAAATTATTAAGGATAATTTTCTTTGGTAAAAAAATTTAGAAGGAGGATATATTATGATAGCTGAAGTAAACCAAGATGAGTGCATCGGCTGTGAATCATGCCCTGAATTCTGTCCTGAGGTGTTTAGAATGGAGGCCGACGGCTTAGCAGTAGCTTATACTAACCCGGTTCCCAGTGAGTTTGAGGAAGCTGTGAAAGAAGCTGCTGAGGGCTGCCCAGCACACTGTATTATCTTAGAATAGCTATAGGCTGACAGGTAAATAAGACTATTTGGAAGGTTTCCCGTGAGTTATTATTTAGTCTAGATTCTAGGTGTATTTGTCAACTTAAAAGTTGACCACCTTGATAACTAAAAAGTTGACCTACCC
>JADQBO010000403.1 GCA_016278585.1 Desulfosporosinus sp. | reverse complement strand
CCAGCCGGTAGTGGTTTTCACTGTCATAACGGGGCAAATCCACCTCCGCAACCTCACCTGCCCCTTTAAGGATTTCTTCCAGCTTCCCTTCAGTTCTTTGGACTGCTTCTCGGACATCGGAAACCTTGGACCCGGCAGCATTTAACTGCCCACTGTTGACCATACTACTCTTTTTCGCTTCTGAAATGACACTGGGGCTGGGAATGAGGACCGGCTGGCCCATTTCTTCCTCTCTTTCAACCGCTTCCAGATCCCCTCCGCAATCTCTCAGAATTCTTTCCTTCAATTTAATGAGCCTGGTTTCATTGTCTTCAAGACTTTTTCTTAGCTCGCTCTCCTCGGCATGCTGCCCACTCACAGCTTCCTGTAAGGCCTGATATCGGGCGCGCACTTTCTGAAGGGCTTCGTTATTTTTCACCTCTACAAAACTGACAAGCTGCTTTTTCTCATTCTTCATGTCATGAAGCTCTATCCGTAACCCATTAAGACTCTCGCGGACCGATTCAATCTGCAGTTTTCTGTTGGCGATGGCAATCTTGATCTTAGCGATAGCCTCTTGAACCGTTTGCAACTCTTTTTGTTTTAGCTTCAGTAGGTCCCTGGTCTTGGCCAGATTGCTTTCCGTTTGCCTAGCTTCGCTTAGCTTGGTCAACTTATCCTGACATTCCGAAGCGAATTGGACAAGCTCAGCACGTCTCTCCTCCAATTCACTTCCCTCTGTACCCAAGCGTTCTTTGACTTCTTTTAGTCCGCGCAGGTGCTCTTGAAAGGCTGTGATCTGCTTGGCAATGTTTCGAAGCGCATCTTTTCTCGTTTCCACCTCTGCCTGCGGGTATTTGCCGTAGAAAACATCAATTGCGGACAGATCACGGTTTAATTCCGTGATCCGCTTACCCGTTGTCATACTCTCCTTATCCAACCTTTGCAGTTCTGTATCCAGCCCTTGGAGATACTCTAGATAACGACCGTTGTCCAGCAATAATCCCGCAAAGCTGCAAAAATAGTAGGGTTCATCCCTACCACCGTCACCCTGATTGCCATTTAGCAGGCGCACGCTCTCCAAGTTGACCACCGGCACAGGATAGTCCGAGGAAAAATCCACTTTCAATTTGCTGTATTTGAGCTTGTCAAAGGATCCCCCATCGATGATAACGGAATAAGGCAGATAGGGCATTTGGCGTAGAATATTTTCTTTTTCCTCCGCTTCGGCTTGGGCAAGCCGATCGATTCCCGCTTGAACGTAGACACATTTAGTCGACAATTGGCTGGCAAGAGAGAGGATTTCCTCATTAGGAACATAGTAGCCCCTACCTACGGAAAGCTGCTTTTTCTGCCGTAGTCTGCCGCCTTCGATCTCCTTCTCCAGCTTGCTCAGGCTCTCCCTGTGTAATAGCTGCTGCAATCCTTCCCTGTAATCCGCTATTGTACTTTTTCCGTAGTTAGTGGCCTTTTCTGCCAGTCCTGTGAGTTCGCGCTGCCAGTCAGTCAGCCAACTTTCCAGTGGCTTTTTACTTTTCTCGTTACTCTGTACTTCGCCCTCGGTTTTGACAACTTCAATACCCAGCTTCTGAACCTCTTCAGCGATGGCTGTGATTCTTTCGCCGGTTATATCCAACTCCGATCGGTAACGTTCAGCTTCCTCTTCCAGACGACACAAAAATTTATCGGGCGTAAGGACAGCGTCCATTTCTCCGCGCTTAAGGAAAAAATCGTGCAATTCTTTTAGCTTATCCTGCAAACGGACCTCTTCCCCAGCAAGAGTCTGTACACTGAAGTCCAACAAGGAAGCGTCCTTCTCGCTTTGAATTAGGTCTTGCTGAGCCTGCTCATTATCATCTTCCAGTTTTGTCTTGGTCCTTGTAGCTTGCTCCTGCTCGACTTCCAAGTCCTCAAAGAGCTTGTCTATTAGGAAGCGTAGCTTTCCTCCCGCCTCCCTGTAATCGGCTAGCAAACGCTCCTGACCCGTTCCCAAGCTGAGGAGACGTTGGCAGTTCTCATTGATTTTGCCTTTAACTTGGCGGTATTCTCCATACCCCTCCAGTGTCAGAAGGCGTTTGAGCTGTTCTTCCAGTTCGAGTTGTCTATCAGCCAGCATGTTCCGTTCCGCTTCCAAATGCTGACAATCAGCAATCAGCCTCTCCTTCTCATGGTTAACCAAGCCAGCCTCCAAAAGTCTTTTCAACTGCTGCCCCTCGCTACTGCCGGCTGTATTTAAGTCAAGCTGAACTTGGATTTGTGCATTTACTTCTGCCAGCGTTTGCAGCCTGTTCTTGATTAGATTACTGATCGCGGCAGCCTGCTGTTTACACGCCTCATACTCCAGGTAAACCTTGAGAAAATCCTCATTGCGCTTGCCGAATTCCTCGTAGTATTCCTTGATCCTGACAAATTCGCTCATGTGACCTTGCAGGCGCAGGTATTCATTTAGCCTGTTACGGATCTCGATCAAGGTGTCGGCCAGCAGCAGGCTGTCGTCGCCACTTCTCTCACCCTTATTTAAAGCCTCGACATCCTCCACGATTTTCACGAACTGGTTTTCAATCAGTTTCCTCGAAGTTGAGTTCTGGCGGAAATAGGACTCGATATTGTTTTCCCCGCTGTTGATGCCTTTGATAATATTCCACTCAGCCGGGAGGAGGTGCTGTGCCGAGATAAAGCCTTGGTACTTGTCTATTTTATCAAAGACTTCCGCTGGTAGACCCTTTTGCCTCATTTGTTGGATATACTTACGCACCTCTTCAAACCCAACATAACTCTTTTTACCGGATTCCTCGGTCACTAAGGGGATGGACTTAATCCCAGCGATGTGGTGGTCATTATAGAATACACACCAATTCAGGTGTTCAATGTCAGCAGCCTGCAATCGTTCCTCGCCTTCGGACGCAGCAACTCCTGCCGGCTCAGAGGCGCCTCTTCTTTTCCTTGCCGAAAAACCCGTCAGCAAATACTTATAGCTGCTTCCCTCTTCCAGAATCCATTCCACTGCCACATGCGAGGTCCTATCCTTCCCGCCCTGAAACAATAGACTCAAAGGCTTTTCCTTACGCAGAAAGGATTTTGGCAAAACCGTTTGCAGGGTCATCAGCAGCAGCAGGGATTTGCCGCCGCCGTTTTCTAAATCGTAGGTCATATTGTGCCCTCTCGGTTCCATGCTGAAATCATCATAGAACTGAGTGGCATTGTTGAAGTAAACATTGACAAGACGAATGCTTTGAATATGTGGCATCAGACGTTTTCCTCCAAGCTCTGAACGAAAGCCAGCAGGTCTTTCCTGTTGTCCCGATTCTCATAATAGTTCCAGATAATCGTCTTAAACCGTTCCGTCGGATAAATAATCCTCTGGTTCATTTCCAATACAATTAGTTTTTCGCTATGTAAAAATTTGCAGATGTTTTCCACAAAAGCAACCTTGTCATTCTTGCCGCCGACAACACCTTCACGGGCATCGGGCAACCTTTGCCAGATCCGGCAGATTTCCGTAAAGTCCAACTGGTTTTCCTGGCTGACAGCTTCCAAATCCTCCATCTGGATCAGGGCTT
>JADQBO010000003.1 GCA_016278585.1 Desulfosporosinus sp. | reverse complement strand
CATAGAGGTATATGCTTTTAACGATGAAGAAGGGTGCCGTTTTAGCTTTAGTATGTTCGGAAGTCGTGGGGTTATCGGTAATCTCGAACAAAAAGACCTTGAGATGAAAGACCAAGATGGAGTTTCAGTTGCCGCAGCCATGAAGGCCCATGGACTTGACCCAGAGAAAGTCAAAGAAGCTATGCGTCCTAAGGAATCTCTAAAAGTATTTGTTGAACTTCATATCGAACAAGGTAGAGTTTTGGAAAGTAATAATTTGTCAGTGGGTATCGTGAGCGGGATTGTGAATGAACTCTGGATGAAATGTACTGTTAAAGGAGAAGCGGGACATGCGGGGGCTACTCCGATGAATCTGCGTAAGGATGGTTTAGTAGCTGCGGCTGAGATGGTTCAAGTGATCGAACGAGAGGCCAAAAAGACTGGAACGACGGTTGCCACAGTAGGTAGGCTGAAGGTTTTACCGGGTGGAATTAACATTATTCCAGGAACTGCAGAATTTACGTTAGATCTTCGGGACCTTTCTCAGGATGTGAGTGATCAGGTTGAAAAGGAAATTTTCAAGGAGTTTGGAAAAATCTGCGCAGAGAGGGGTGTTGAACTTCAAACGGAGATATTACAACGGATACCCCCAACGCCTTGCTCTGAAGAGTTTCAACAGGCAGCACAAAGGGCGTGTACTAAAATGGGCCTTAAGCCCTTCACACTTCCTAGTGGTGCCGGTCATGATGCAATGCAGATGGTCAATGTCTGTCCCATTGGAATGATTTTTGTTCGATCAAAAAATGGGATTAGCCATAATCCAGCCGAATGGAGTTCCCTAGAGGATTGTGCGGATGGCGTAAACGTTTTGTATCATAATCTTCTTGACTTGGCAGTTCAAGTATAAGCAAAAGAAAAAGGGTCTGGAGTTAATATTGAAACAAATCCTTAGGATAATTAAAAGCACAGGAGATTTGAAATCTTTCTGTGCTTTTTGTTTATTTGTTATTATGATGTAAAAAAAAGATCTTTAAGCAAATTAGGCTTTAAAGATCAAAGGAGAAACTATATCGAGTCGTCATGATAACATGAAAGAGTGTTTATAGCTTAAGTTCGAAAGTAACTCCGAGATCTCTAATTTGAACATCGCCATCATAAAGCGGAGCACTTGATTCATCTGAGGTTTGTTTTCGAGTGGCAAGGATATAGGCAAAATGAGGTTCAAAGGGTAATATTGTCCCATGCCAAACACCGCGATGAAGTACGAAACTCATTGTTCGCTCCCAAAGAAACGCTCGTACTGAATCAAGGGCGGGTAAGGATTCAGGGTTATTCGGGTCGGTTGCTGGAGCTACTGTGATAATTGCCTGTCCACCTGTCATCATAAAGAAACCTTGGGTTACCTTAAGGTGGCGCTCTAATCCGGTGAAACTAAACTCTTTTCGATCAAGGAGGGCATAGACAAATTCTGCTTCTCCATCATCGACCTCGAAAGGCATACGATCTGTGAAAATCGGTGGAGTCGTTTTAAATGGTGGGATTCCTGGATTGGGGCAGAGTAGATGGCCAAAGGGGCTAAACGCTTCTTTTGTTAAGGGTTCTACTTTAAGCAGACGATTCATCGAAGTTCATCTCTCCTTTAAGGAATTTTCAT
Organism: Desulfosporosinus sp.; assembly: GCA_016278585.1. Taxonomy (GTDB): domain Bacteria; phylum Bacillota; class Desulfitobacteriia; order Desulfitobacteriales; family Desulfitobacteriaceae; genus Desulfosporosinus. The sequence continues at coordinate 1,907 of JADQBO010000003.1, read as the reverse complement.
TTCAGAAAGTAGTTCTCTTTTTTTCGCGTTCCTCCTTTAGCTATATAGGATAAATAATATGGGGTAAAATCGGGAGAAGGTTAACATGGCCGGATAAAGGGTTAAAAACATGATAAGAATAAGGCTAGATCTTTATCCAGTGTGGATAAAGGTTAACAATTCACGATGTCGAACATTAAGAATATAGGTCATATTACAATAGTTTTGTCATTTTCGAAAGGGGATATAACGAATGGGTTATCCAAATGATTTATTATCGACTCGGGCAATTATTCAACCTGGACGGTATGCTCTAATCCCTCCAGAAGGCAGGGTTAAGAATGTCCTTCCGAATCTTGAACAATGTAATGTCAGCATCATTGCTTCTCCTCATTATGGCCCCCAATTTGCAATGTATACCGTTGAAGTTCTTCCAGGGGGTGGTACTGTTCAGCCTTTTCAGGAAGAAGGCATTGAAACCTTTGTTTATTGTATAAGTGGACAAGGAAATGTTACAGTTAAAGGGGAAGAGTATTCTATCGATGAAAGTGGATACGTTTTTGCTCCTGCTTCTTTGGAAATGGGTTTCAGAAACGAGTCAAATGAACCCTGGAAGTTGATTCTTTACAAACAGCGTTACCGTCCTTTAGACGGGCATAAAGCCCAAGTGGTGGTTGCTAGACTAAATGATATGCCCGATGAAGCTTATGATGGCATGGAGAATGTTCGAATTAAAAATTTACTTCCAAGTGATTTAGGTTTTGATGTCAACTTCCATACCCTGAGCTTTTATCCAGGCGGCTGCCATCCATTTATTGAGACCCATGTCCAAGAGCATGGACTCTATCTTTTGGAAGGGCAAGGAGTTTATCTCATCGACGATCGTTGGATTCCAGTGAAGAAAGAAGATTTTATTTGGTTTGGACCCTATGTTCCTCAAGCTTGTTATGGAGTTGGGCGCACGCCATTTACCTATATCTATACAAAAGACTGTAACCGGGATATTAAGCTCTAAGAACGTATTTATTAAACAGCTTTTATATAAAGGAAATAGAGGTGGTAACAATGGAGATTACCGTTAGAAGTTTATTGCAAATCGGTTCCTTGAAAACCTCTCAAGTGGTTGCAGGATACCAAAAACTTGATAATGTTGTCAAAGGTGTTACCATCATCGAAGCTCCTGATATTGTAAATTGGCTTTCGGGTGGAGAACTGCTCTTAACTAGTTTGTATGCTGGTCCTGGTGAAGGACAAAATTATCGAGAATTTATTAAATTGTTAGCCCAAAAAGAGGTCAGTGCGCTAGCTGTTAAAATACGACGTTTCGTTCAAGATATCCCCCAAGAGGTGATCGATGCGGCCAATGAGTTTGGCTTGCCGCTAATCGAATTGGATGGAAATACTCGGTTTGTCGATGTTATGTATCCTGTAATGGAGCAACTGTTTAATTCTCAAGTAGTGAAGTTGAAATTTTATAAAGATATCCAGGAACGTTTCACCACATTAGCCTTACAATGTGAAGGACTGGAAGCCATTACTCGAACCCTAGAAGAGTTAGTCGGCAATCCAGTCGCAGTCTATGATAAGAATTTCAAATGCATTGAAACAACTGACCCTCGGATAGAGAACTTCAAGGAGGCTCAAGAACGTGAGCTTCGTGAAAACTTAAATGAAAAGTTTTCTTATTATCGGCAGAAAGTCAATTATCCCTCTTTAGGAGAGGGTCTTGTTCCCCAAATTGTTGTGCAAATTAAAGCCTTTAGTCAGGTTAAAGCTTTTCTTACTATAGCTGAATTGAACAACCCTTTACAGGAGATGGATTTCATCTGCTTGGAAAATGCTGCCACAGTGGTTACTCTGGATTGGGTTAAGCGATTTGCGGTTGGCGAAGAGGAACAACGATTTAAAAATGATCTCGTAGAACAGAT
>JADQBO010000041.1 GCA_016278585.1 Desulfosporosinus sp. | reverse complement strand
ACAATTTCATTAATCTTCACATAGCCATGTCCCGAAAGCTTAACCCTCGTATCACGGGGAATTGAAAGTAAGCTAGTCCGCTTCGTTTTCGGATCCACACTCGCCAAAATTATCGTATCCGTACTAAACTTTTTTTGCTCAGGGCGCTGATCCGCCCCGATAAGTAAGACGCTGACGCGATTCTTAAATCCTTCGTCTTTCGTTGTATCCTGTAAATCGCCACGCCTACGATCATTTTCCGGTATCATCTTCCCCGATTCAAAGAACACCTTATACCCCACAAACCCAACAGCGATAACTACCATAAAACTAACAGCCACTAGGATCAACTTGATCGCACGCCGCACATTACCAACTCCATTAAGAAAACATCTCTTCTTATTATACCCAATCTAAGATCATTCACAAAATCATTAACTATAGTATAGTTGAACGAACGAATTCACCAAAACCATTCTTGCCTATAAAAGTATCTGATGTTCAGAAAAATCCCCTATCGGAATTTCTGCTACTTGGTCAACAAAGCTATGTCCGTAACGAATGAGAAAACTAAGGGGATTCAACACCCGTTCCTGCCTAGAACGATTAGGAGTAATTCCATCCTCTAGCTGTTGCAAGTTTCTTAGAACATCACTACATCGTTTACGCTGCGCCTGCCAAACCTTTTCTTTTAGATAGTCCAATTGAAAGTTGACTTTCTGTTCATTTCGAATCAACCAATCATGGACATTGACATGAATATCTTCTAGTGGTTTAAGGTCTGCGTATCCCTTTTCTATTTGCTCACGAAAATGCTGAAAGCGATCATCAATATCTAAGGTATCCCGTTCCCTGACACAGCGGTTTCGATGTTCTTCTAACCCATTATAAACATCCTTAATGGTTAAGCCTTGCTTTCTTAAGGATTTTTGCCAAGTAGGGGTTAACACTACAGCCGACAGACGCGGAAAAAGAATCGGCATGACGAATCCAAGGGTTGTAAAAACTTTCCCAAGCTGAGCCCAGTAATTCAATTCCCCCGGACCTGGGACATAAGCTAAGGTTGGAAATAAAAATTCTTGCACAACCGGACGAGTCACCACATTAGGGGAAAACCGCTCAGGCTCCTGGGCCAACAAGTCATTAAGGGCATCTAAATCCCAAAGTTCCTTTTGCCCACGTAAGTAAAACCCCTGGTTCCCATACAGGATCGCTCGTCGTTCTGGTACGGAAAGAAAAAGATTAACCTCTCCACCAGTTGGTTGGATTTGGGGGTTAAAACCAAGTCCCACCCATTTCTTCGTTCGTTCGGAGAGAGCGTCTCGAATATCTCCCTGCATTTTTAATATCTGCTCATACATTGGCGCAGCTAAGCGTTTAAATTCTGGCAACATTGGATCGAAGAAAACCAGCCCCCATTTATGAACAAGCCACTGTAACGTCAGGGCAAACCACTGGGTTAAATTTTCCGCTTGTTCCGTTAGTTGGCGACATTGCTTTAGGACGGACGATCGGAATTCACCATCAGGCATCTCTAAAAGCTGGGCTTCAATCGTTTCCCAGGAGGGTACTTTTTGATGACCTATAGATTCCCCTCCCCCATCACCCGGAAGATGGCAAGAGATTAGTTTTCCCTCTGAATTTAGGATATAGGTCTCCCGAATTTCCTGCCAGTCATGATCTTCACCGGCAATCCAAAAAATAGGGACCACTGGACGACTAAGCTTTTCACGTTGCTCTCTAGCCAATTGAATTGTGGTCATAGCTTTATAGAGAGTATACAGGGGCCCAGTCAAAATACCCGCTTGCTGTCCTGTGACCACGGTAAGCGTCTCTTTAAGTCTTAACTCTTCAATCATCTGGAAGGTTTCTGCATTGGCCCCTAAATGCCTATGATACCCCTTAAGGGTATCAGCTATAACCTCCCTAGAATAATTCCTTGAATCTAAATAAGCCGCCCGGCGTTCAAAATTTTCTTGGATTTTGGGATCTCCGCTCGGAAAAAATAAAGCTACTTGTTCAAAACAAGTAGCTATGGTTTGCATTAGATCTCGCATCTCTATCCCCCCGCTACCTTACCAGTACACGTGGGTATTTTATCATGCACGACTAGAAACCGCAATTCTTCCTCGATCACCTTTTTTGACTCGTCCAATAACAGCCGCAGCCAGGGTGTTATGCTCCTGTAGCTGATTAATTAGGGAATCAACACGGTCTTCCGGTACGGATAATAATAAACCTCCTGAAGTAATCGCATCATGGAGCACCAGTCTAAGTTCTTCCTTAACTTCTGCTTGGAAATCCACCTTGTTCTCAAGATGACGACGGTTGGCCTCAGTCCCTCCCGGAATAGCCTTTTGTCTGATACAGTCCCAAACACTATCCAAGACCGGTACAGCTTCTGCATAGACCTCTGCGCTACAAGCGCTAGCCTCAAGCATTTCGTGTAAATGACCTAAAAGCCCAAAGCCTGTCACATCCGTCACAGCATTGACCCCAACAGCTATTGCTGCGGCCGCAGCTCCTTTATTTAGAGTAGCCATAACCTTAATGACTTCCGCTTCCGCCTCAGGTGAGACAATTCCCCGTTTGATCCCCGTTGTGATAATACCTACTCCAAGGGGTTTTGTGAAAACTAAGAAATCCCCCGGCTTAGCGTTAGCATTAGAGAGGACATGGTCTGGATGTACGATTCCAGTTACCGACAGCCCATATTTCGGCTCAGGATCATCGATCGAATGCCCTCCAACAAGGACCGCACCCGCCTCCCGAATTTTCTCGCTTCCCCCTTGAAGAATTTTAGCCAAAACCTCCATCTTTAACTTTCCAACCGGGAAAGACACTAAATTCATCGCCGTGAGTGGCTTAGCCCCCATTGCATAAATATCACTTAAAGCATTAGCTGCTGCAATCTGCCCAAATGCATACGGATCATCCACCACAGGTGTGAAAAAATCAACGCTTTGAACAATAGCCTGTTCATTATTTATCTGGTAAACACCAGCATCATCCGAAGTTTCCATGCCTACTAAGAGGTTAGCATCCTCTTGGTTAGGCGGTAAAAAGCGCAATACTTGCGCCAGGTCCCCAGGACCAATCTTGCAGCCTCAGCCAGCCTTCGTAGATAACTGGGTCAACCTAACTTTATCCATCATCTTATCTTGGGTCATCTTAAGATCCATCTTCACCACCACCCATCATTCATTACTAAATTATAACCTCTAAGTATCACTCTTTTATTATAACCAAATTAAAAACCCCGTCAACCTCTTTCGGAGGAACTCGAGCGCGGACGGAAACACGGGGGCGCGGTTGCTGCGGAGACGGGTGTCGGGTTGTCACGGGGACGTTGTCGCGAGTTGTCACGGGGACGAGTTGTCACGGGGACGAGTTGTCCCCGTGACAACGTGACAACCCCTTCGCCCGTTTAATCCCACTGCCCTAAGCGCAACACAATATCCTCACAATCACCACTTAGCAACGTTCGCACATCAATTGTAATCCAATCCTTGTGTATCCGAGATAGTATCGCTACTGGACCTAGGCGTAAGAACTTCTCTAATT
>JADQBO010000213.1 GCA_016278585.1 Desulfosporosinus sp. | reverse complement strand
CAAGTTTTCACAAGCGAAACAATAAGTACATAAGTTGGTGTCAGGCACCGGTAGCCTTAAGTAGCCTTAAGTAGCCTTAAGTAGCCTTAAGTAGCCTTAAGTAGAATTCTTTCTGTCCAATTTCTTTAAGTATTTAAGGCAATCTTTTTCATACTTAATATTGTATCTCATCTTTGTTTATCCCCAATTCTTTTAGAAGTTCATCTTGATCAATAAATTGACCTTTTGCTTTTACTTCTTCAAGATAGGACTGTTCTTCTGCAGTAATAAATTCATGTTCGGACTCATTAATTTCATCCCATTTGTTTTGGCTTTCTCTAACCTTTAAAAATTCTGCTAAATCTATAATCGTTTTAATACTTTCGGGTTTTAATTCACCTTTTAAAATTTGCTCAATCTTTTGCGCTAAAGTCATACTAGCCCCTCCCCAAAGATTAATTCATGTCATCTTACAAATATTTACAACTATTATACCATAAATAATTAACCCTGGGTTATTCAAAAATTCATCTTTATTTCCTAGGATTCTTGGTATTATTATATAGGATTGAGAAGCAAGATTAAATAAGTTTCACATTTAGCGCGAAAGTAATTGGATCGCGAAAATTGAACCACCCATGTTCTCTCAGAACCAGACTTGACTCTCTGGCTCTCTCTATTATCCGGTTCCTAACATTTAGACTTTGCGCGGTTGTTACTGCAGAGATGGAAGCAGTGAAATATACAGGCCTTGATACAGCTTTAGACCGCACTCGCCTAAACATACTCACTCTCCACTATTAGCTGATACAGGTACTTCCCATGAAAAAATTGTGGAACTTCTCAGCCAATCAAATGAAATATGGCCAGAGCACGTATATCTCCGTGCTCAAAGAAAATACCTTGCTCAATATCTCGTTGGTGAATACCCGTAATACCGGTACAATCGTCACTGATTCTAGGCCAAAATTGAGGTTTAAGGATGTTGGGATTTTTAGAACGTGTTCTGGTGGTATCGTTCTTTCTCCTGGCATTTTATTTGTTGAGATCAACTCATACCACCCGCCCTAGACAAAACTATGTTTCTTTATCGGTCGTACATCATCGAACCAAGTTTTCACAAGCGAAACAATAAGTACATAAGTTGGTGTCAGGCACCGGTAGCCTTCCTAACATTCCACATGTTTCCTTATACTCCTCCAGAATTCTAAAGAATTCTAATTAATCTACTATTAATTAATGATTTTTAGCTTCAAAATCGATTAATGCTCATACCATTATAAATGCCGCTACCTTTTATCAAAGTAACGGCTCCATCCAATTCAACCTACCCGATATTATTTTGGACTCTATACTCTTCCAATTTATCTTTAACCTCTAACACACTTTCCCTTCCGAATCCTTTAATAGGCACAACTACACGTAAGATAACGGGATATAACAATCCCGTCTTTTTTTGCCTTAAATCATCGGTTTGCAAACTAGCCCCGTAAGCAGGACAAACAAATACACTTTATCAATTCCATGACTTTCACAGTCTTAATAGAGTAGGTTGTTCACTTGGACGAAAGTGATATTAGTTCCTGTGTTTCGTATTACACCCACACCAGGGAAATCTCCAGAATCATTTTCTATGAAGTCTTGAATTATAATACTTTCTTCAACTGTTCCAGAGAATAACGGTCTTTAGCCAAATTTTCTATTTCACTATAGTAAACAGCATTTTCTTTGAGTAACGTTTCAAGCTCATTACGAAGGATTATTTTGACCTTATAAGTTCCGGCCGTACGTTTTAAGGCCTCCCTTACACTCTCTGCTGTGCTGATGACAATAAGTTCATCAATGCTAATCCCCAGTTGACCACCATAAATAGTCTTTGCCCCATAAATCTCATCTAAAGCGCTATCAGGAAGATCATCATTAAGTATTCTAGCCTGTATAAGTCCATATTTGCCACCTTTTTCGATAACCTTATCTACTCCAGGATCTCCGCTGGTCACCGTAAGAAAAACATTATAACCAAGTTTTTTATAAAGCACACCACATAGTGCTTTGAATTCGCTCGGTTTTAGGAGTTGCTCGACATTTTGGAGTGTCAATTGTTCTGGGACCTCATCCTCCTCATCCCACTCCCCAACGACATCAGCAGCCTGGTTACCGGCTACCAGGAAGAAACTATTTAACATATTCTTTTTCTTGACTAATAGTCGATTCATCTTTTCTTCCGGGGTTTTTCCGATCGTCTTTTCTTTTAGGAAATAGTCCACATACTTCTTTTCTGAGTCAAACTGTAAAGAACCCGAGTTCTCGAAGCTTAATATTAGATAATAGACATACACTTCGTTGATTTGACCAATCCGATAAACACGATCCGTAGCCTGTGCTTCTTTGGCGGGATTCCATAGCCGAGTGTAGTGGATCACATGATTGGCTTCCGTTAAAGTAATACCGACACCCGCGGCCAAAGGAGATAAAATGATTACATCAAAGCCCTTATTTTTTCTAAAACTATTCAAGATTTGAGATCGTTTATCGGTAGACAACGAACCATTAAGAATAAAGGGCTGGATACCGTACCAGAGTTTGATTACCTGAAACAAGACAATTTGCATTTGTCGAAACGGAGTAAAGATAATTGCCTTTTCACCCTTCGCTTGAATATGATCTAAGATCATCTTTAGATACCCAAGCTTCGAGGATTCATCAATTAAGTTCCTGGGGGGAACCTTGTAGGGATCAAAGTTCGACTCAAGTCTTAAATGACTACAGCATGCCACTAATTTCTGAATTAGTGGCAAAGATGGTTCGCCTTGTTGCCTTAAACGATTGATCTCCGAGATGCGTTTCTTTTCTTCAGCACTCGCCTCAATCAAATGGACAACGACCTTTTTGTTCGGTAAATCTTTCAACTTATCTTCTTTGCTACGTCTGAGAAACTTATCCCCAATTACCTCGATAAGATTATCATTAAGAATCTTCCGCTCGTCGTTTTGTTCAGAGGTCAATTTATCAAGAGGTTTCACAAACTGCCCTTTAAACCCACTTAGTGAGCCAAGGACACCTGGTACTGCGAAGTCCATAATGTTCCAAAGATCTTCAGTCGTATTTTCGATGGGTGTGGCACTACAAGCAATCTTAAAGTCACCATTTTGTGCCTTTAGAGCGACACTCACGAGTGTTTTCGGGTTTTTAACCGCTTGAATCTCGTCACACACAATACACTTCCAATGAACTCTGCCTAACCAGATGTTGTTAAGCCTTAACGATTCGTAGGTGGTAAAGACAAGATCAGACTCTGCGATAAGTCGAAAATCTCTTTGATAATCTTTGCTAAACCCCTGGATCTTATACGTTTTAAAAGTTCCGGGTTGGAAGAATTTTTGGATTTCTCCTGCCTGACTGGGCTCATCATTATCCCAAGTATTAATCAAAATTGAGGGAGCAACAATCAAACTCGGAGAAAGTCCCCCTCTTTCCTTGAGCCAAGCGAGAAATGTTAAAATTTGAATCGTCTTTCCCAGTCCCATATCATCTGCCAATAAGAAACCATTCGTAGTCGAAGCATGA
>JADQBO010000193.1 GCA_016278585.1 Desulfosporosinus sp. | reverse complement strand
TTTGGCAGCAATCTCACGATTAGTCTTTCCTTCTAAAACATGTTTAAGTATTTCCGTCTCGCGATCCGTCAGCAAAGGGACCTGTAACTTGGCACGTTTCAAACGCCTTAAATTGGCAGAATGCTGGGTCGTACGGGCCATAAGCATGTTAATATACTCATCTTGGTTGACCTCTTCTTGCAAGTCTTGAAAAATTTCAAGAATATAGCTGCCATACTCCGCAAAGGGTAAAATAATACGATCCGCTCTTCCTATATCTAGAGCTGATATGATTGCTTTTTTTGCTTCTTCTAAGCCATACAGTCTATACTTGGCAATAGAAACTAATATATACATATGCAGAAAACCTAACATGTTGTTAAACACTGAAAAGACCTGCTGCATTTGCTCGCAGAGTACTTCTAATTTTATATACTCTTGCTTAAGCAAAAGGTATTTCCCATAAACGATATAATTAAACCCCATGCCTTGGTATAATACCTCGCTTTGTTCCATATCTCCAGATCTTAGCCATTTAATAAAACCATTTTCGTTCTCCGTTATACCCCCTATGTAACCGGCACATACATCAAATGCACTGTTGAGAATTGGACTGCTGCATGCCTCTACCTCAGCGCTTAAATCATCCATAATCCCCAAAGCTTCATTATACTTACCCTGAGCTACGTAGACCCTGGCAATCGTAAAATTTGAACATATTAAAACAGAAACCTGTTGCATCGTTTTGGCCTTGTATATCGCCTTATAAGCGTTAAGCTCAGCCCCTTCCAGATCTCCAGTTTCCATACAGTATTCCGCTAGCAGCAAATCATCAAACCCTTTGCCACAACCGCCAGCCATTTCCATGTAGTAAGGAAACATCTCTTGAACACACTTCATCGCCCCCAAGAATTCCCCTTTTTCACGGTAATAAAGGTACAATGAATGGGGAGATCCAAAGGTGATAATTTTATCTTTGTTTGCAATTAAAGAGCGGCCCTTTAAGATTTCATGGGCTTTTTTTAATTTTTTATGCATTAGTAAAGCATCATTAAAATAACCATATGCTCGTATTAGTTCTATTTCTCCTAGAATTCCTGTTTTCATTGTAGACGATATCCGCTGATGGTTCTGGTAATACTGCTCTATTTCTGATAAAAGGTATGCGCCGCCCTCTCTATCCACATTCGTGACATAAAAACCTGTATAGGCCAGATAGCCGATAGGGTGGCGGTATTTTACTTCATCCGGAATATGCTCAAACAGCTCTAGGATATACTTAGGATTGCTGTCAATTACTTCGGTGATGCTGCTTTTTTCAAATTCAGAGAGAATTAGGTCATATTCTTTTGCCTTCAAGAGGTATTTTAACCCTGTGATAATGTCACCGTTATTAATGCACCACTCACCAGAGCGCTTATGTAAACCTTCGAACTCCATTGTGGACTGCTGATCATCAAGCAGCTTTTTTAAATAATTATTAAATATGTTGTGTATCCTATAAACATTTTTCCGTTGATCATAACGTATAAAAGAGTTTCCATAGCTTATTTTTTGAATAATCCTTTCAGTCTCAACATCACCTGTCACATAGACCGCTTGCTGTGGTGTAAAACTGTCAAGGACACATAGTGATTTTAAGATGATTACTTCCCTATTTGTATACCGAACCATAACTGCTGTTTCAATCAGCCTTTCAATACTGCTGCACGACTCCAACCTGCCTATTTCAGCATATCTCTGCATGATTAGATATACCGCTGATACCCAACCTTCGGATATCTCATAAACCCGCCTTGCGGTATCGCCAGATATATCATGGCAATACAATTTAAAGTATTCTTTTATTTCATTCGCGCTAACTTCAAACAAGTGACTTTTTATCAAATAGCAATAGCCTTTAAGCATTAACTCCTCAATGCTGATTTCGGGCATTACCCTTGAGAGGATCAAAATATGAAATCCATCGATTTTCGCTCGTACTATTCTTTCAATCAGCCTATCAAGCTCTGCAGAGTGAGCATAATGATAGTCGTCAATTACCAGGACGGTGTTCGTCAGATAGGTAAGGTCTTCAACAATTTTTAAGACCCTATCTCTTTGTGGAGCATCAACGGGAAAACCCAAAGCACGAAATTGGTTACCGACCTCCGGATTGGTTTTAGCCAGCTGACTTGTGAGGGAGTCCCATATGTACTGAGGCGAGGATTCATCACTATCAACAGACAACCATACATAGTTTGCATTTACCTCGTTGAGGAATTCGCCTGCTGATGTCGTTTTGCCATAACCCATTGCTGCCACAGCAACTGTCAGCGGATAGTCAAATATGTAATTAAGTTCTAGACTAATATGTTTACGCTTTAAAATTTGCTGCAACAATAAAAAGTCACCACCTGAATTCGACAGAATTTTTTTATTAATTATATCACAGAACTAATGCTGTGAATTAAGGATTGAAATATACATTAGATTCTCACAATATTCATCTGTCTGATGTGATCTGCTACGTTGGCTTTTCTACTGCTGTACTAATGCTCCCTTCTCCCCTATGACATAGCCTTTATGGAAGGTGTTACCAAAAAGGTATTAATTATCTAATGTTTCCAATCGTATTAAAAATTGTTATACTAAATGTATTCTATTATTGTCCAAATCTGCTGCATATTACATCAAAGCGAGGTGGACTGATGAGCAACGTAAACTTACCCAAAGCAATAACTATCGGCCGCCTCCAGGATAAATTGTCTTTACTGGCCATCGGCGACACAATCTCCGCGGTCCAAAACGTTTCCCATCTATCCATTCAAGCGATCCACTTCACTGGGCTTCAAACCTTCACCTTACCCTTTGCGGGGGAGGCGATAACTCTAGAATCTACTGATAACGGGAATATCACTCTAACTCTTAAACTTACTGACGAAAAGATCGCCTTGTTTTTTGTACAAAAAGTTCCTTATCCCTGGTCAGCATTTTGCGAAATGGCTATGGACTGGTTAGATCGCGAACTGGGTCGAATCCTTACGACTAGCGAGAAGTATTCACAAATGATCGCCGAACACTTAACGAGCGGCTCTGGATTTTCATTCTTAAAAAACTTACAAGAAATCTTCGGCTGTGATATCTTCCTATTGAATAAGAAACTCGAAGTTCTTGGCTGGTCAGGGGGGAAATCTCTTCCCCTAACGCCCATCTCTTTCAAGCCTCCAAAACTGCCCCACAGCGCACCTGACCTACCCTCACCCCACGCTTCATTTTACATAGGGCAATGGACTGAGAAAGGATATCAAACTATTCCACTAACCTGGTGTCCTATTTCAGGTCCAGAAGGAGCCATGGGTTTCCTGGGACTTGCGGTAGAGACGAAGTATATTGGGAGTATCGAACAATTCTTTCTCTATCAGGCAGCTAGATTAATCTTACTTGAACTTGTTAAACTAAAGTGTATTCAAGACAGTGAACGCCAACACCACAGAGATTTTCTCTTTGATTTACTTTACAATAATTTCGAATCCCTAGAAGTTATCATTTCTAGGGGCAAATTATGGGGCTGGGACTTTACAAAACCTCACTTCATTGTC
>JADQBO010000004.1 GCA_016278585.1 Desulfosporosinus sp. | reverse complement strand
TCAAACCTACCTTAGGTTAGCGTTTCTTGGAGTCACGCTCTTGATGGTAGGGAATTTGTTATGGCTTTCACTCTATCGAATGGCCTTACCTATACAACAGGAAGTTGAACAGCTTTCCCATCAAGGCACAAGGATTGAGGAACAGAGTAGAGATCAGGAGGCTCTCAAGATGGCCTGGAATAAGGTAAGTAGTCATTCGGAGAGAATTGGAGATAGCTTGGCGCAAGTTCATGCTTTGGCGGGGACGGAGCTAAGGATCGAGCAGGTGATCTTAAAACAAGGCAACCTATCCGTGCGCGGAAGTGCCAATGATTCTAAGAACGTTCAGGCCATGATTCAGGCTTTGCGGGCCTTGGGATGGGAAGCCCCGGCTTTGTCTAGTTATAAATTAACCGTCCTAAATAAGGTCGAGTTCACTTTGAGTGCAAGTCATGGTAGTTAAACCAATCGTTAACTCTTCCACCCATACCCTTTGGCAACGGCTTTCCCTACGTAGTCTAAAGGGTATTATCATGGGGATTTTGGCCTGTACTATCGTTGCGTTTCTAATTCTTTGGCAACCTGCATATTTTAGATTGCGATCCTTACAGGAGGATAAAACCCATTGGCAAGATGTTTTAAGGACAGGCATATCCTACAATGAAATCATTATTCCTACGATGGATCAGTTACTTGATATGATTGAGTTGTGCCGCAGCGCATTTGTAAATAAAGGCGTGGAAGTCGTTTCCTTAAATGTTGAACGGTTTGGGGAGAGGAAAGAGACTGGAAAAGGTGCAAGTATTGATTATGCTTTAGTGCGCTTGCGTTTGCTTGGGCAATGGAAGGGGATTATCTCATCCTTCAAAGTGCTTGAGGAAATGCAAGGGGTCAGCATTCGAGTTCAGGAAGTAGTGTTAACTAAAGAAGGTGGAGAAACGCTTCTGCAGATCTATTTCCGCTCAGGAGAGTAAGCAGCAATTGGGAAATATAAGTATAATGATATAAAATAAGGTAACAAGACATTCCCCTTCTTCCATAGTCTAAGGAGAGGAGGAATGTGATGTGAGTAGAGAATACTACATTCAACCCGGGGATAATTTTCACGTCTTGGCTCAACGCTGGGGAGGGACCTGTGACGATTTTTTATTGGTCAATCCAAGTGTCGATCCATTAAGACTTCAAATTGGACAAAAGATTGTTCTTCCCGAATTTAAAGGAACTAAAGGGCTAGAACAATATGCAGATATTAGTGTGGATCAGGGAAAAAAATTTGTAGGAGAATATCTAGATGAAGTAGAAATGGAAATTGAAGGAGTTCGTGTTCGTCTTCGACGCATCGGAGAACCTAAAACTCCTCACGAAATTCATTTTATTCTTCCACGAACTGAAATACGTAAAATTCAGCCTGCAGGGGAATGTGGCCCAACAGAAGTGCAAATTATGTTAAGTAACTTAAACATGGTCCTCTCCCCTCGCCTCACAAGTGGAAATGGAGACCGCGCAGAACAGGAATGACAAGAATGACAAGGGGACGGGGTTGTTGACAATAATAATTAATCAAGGTTTCTTGATTAATTATTATTTGTTAGCCTGTTGATAACAATGTCACTAGAACATTCTTTTCCTCCAGCGAGAAAGCGTCAAAGAGCATTGCAAAGGCCTTTCACAATTTGAAGCAATAATACGTGGATTTGCTGAAATCTTTTTACATTAACGACAGCGCATACGAATTCAGAACGGGAAACTAGGGCAACAAGGTATTGACAAGGGGACGGGGTTATTGACAAACATTTTCTGGATATAAAAGCGTTTGTCAATAGTTTTTAGTAACACTGTCAGTGGTAATATTAATGTATCCCAGTCAATACTTAAAAGCATTTCAAAGCCCTGCAAAATAGGTTAAACTTTCGTGGACTTGTTGATATATTTTCGTAGTTTAATTAGGCTCAATAAATAATTTCGGAAAAGGAACAAGGCATTTGAGTGGATGAACTTTCTTTTAGGAAACTTATTTCTTTATTTTTATACTACCTTGCATAGTTTAGTTGTTTACCGTTATAGGAGGTGCTAAAATAATTGCCAAGACAAGCGAGAAAGAAAAGTAACAGCGGTATTTACCATATCATGATGAGAGGAATAAATCGGCAGATTATTTTCAAAGACGAAGTAGATTATTCGAAATTCCTTGAAACCCTGGAGCGATATAAAGAGATAAGTGGGTATGAACTATATGCTTACTGTTTAATGAGTAATCACATACATTTATTAATAAAAGTAGACATAGAACCACTGGAACAGCTAATGCGTCGGATATGTGGGAGTTATGTTTATTGGTATAACAATAAGTATGAGAGGATAGGATACTTGTTTCAAGATCGATTCAAAAGCGAAGTTATTGAAAATGATCAGTATTTCTTAACCGTACTTAGATATATCCATCAAAATCCACTAAAGGCCGGATTGGGAAACTGTATAGAAGAATACCCATGGAGCAGTTTATTTGAGTATATGGAAAGACCGAAGGTGGTCAATTGTAGCTATGCTCTAAAGTTATTTAATGGGGATATGAAGATGGCTCAAGAGAGTTTTATACAGTTCTGTAAGATAGACAATAACGATCAGTGTTTAGAGATCGAGGAAAAAAAGCGCAGGTCAGATCAAGAGGCTATAAATATAATCCAGAAAGTTTGTCAAGTTGAAAAAGCATCGGAACTGCAAAGACTAGATAAAGTAACTAAGAATAAGTATTTACGAGAATTCAAAGAGGAATATCATTTATCCATTAGACAGATTGAGCGGCTTACAGGTATCAGTAGAGGCGTTGTTCAGAATGCTTAGAAAAGATGACAACAACCCCGTCCCCCTGACATATAACGTCCCCCTGACATAAGGAAAATACTATGCTACAGATAAAAATTGTGTTAAAATTTTATAGTGAGTTGAGGAAGTGATTAATTGGCAAGTATTTGGGTATTCCATGGTCCTAATTTGAATTTATTGGGACTGCGTGAACCGGAGCATTATGGATCGCGCACATTGGCAGAAATTAATCAGGAATTATTAAGAATAGCAAATGAGGCTGAATTAAACGTCGAGTGCAGGCAAACGAATCATGAGGGAGTTCTCTTAGATTGGATTCAAGCTTTAACGCCTGCCGATTTTTTAATTCTGAATCCTGGAGCGTGGACGCATACTAGTTATGCAATTCGGGATGCTATTAGTGCAGTAAAGGTTCCTACGATTGAAGTCCATTTATCCAACATCCATGCACGTGAAGCATTTCGGGCTAATTCCCTTATTGCTCCGGTAAGTATCGGGCAAATTTCTGGTCTAGGTGCAGAAGGGTATGGATTAGCGATGCGTTATGCTATCGCTTACCAAGGTAAACGGGAGAAAGTATGAATTCGAACTACGAACTACGAACACGAATACGAACACTAAAAACTGCGATGATTAACGAAAAGAGGGAGACGACAGCAATGAGTCGCCTACAACGAATGCGTCAGCAGATGTACGCTGAAAGTATTGATGCTTATGTTGTGATGCGCCCGGAGAATGGACGATATCTCAGCAGGTTTTC
>JADQBO010000337.1 GCA_016278585.1 Desulfosporosinus sp. | reverse complement strand
AGTAGATGATGTAACGACAACTGGAGCAACCCTAGAAGCCGTCGCAGAGGTTCTTAGGGAAAGCGGAGTTTATGCAATTTATGGTATATGTTTAGCAGCTGGCCTTGAAAAAAGACTTGTGCCTTTGGAGGATTAGAGTTATAATTACAATTGGATGGGCACAGCCTGTTACATTTTTTTACGTAAGGGGAATATCTTTCATGGCCTTTGAAGACAAAGATCTAGTATGTAAAGACTGCGGAGTAACTTTTATTTTCACAATCGGAGAGCAAGAATTCTATGCTGAAAAAGGTTTCGAAAACGAACCACAGCGTTGCCGTGAATGTCGTAACATTCGCAAACAAAACCGTAATTCATCAGAAGGCAGATCACGTGAAATGTTTACTGTCATTTGTGGAGACTGCGGAGTAGAAACTCAAGTTCCTTTCCAACCAACATCCGATCGTCCAGTTTATTGCCGTGAGTGCTATCAGCACCACCGCCCTGCTCGCGAACAATATTAATTCAACGTATATAACGTATTTTGAATTAAGTTAAAATTAAATTAGCCTTGACAAGCATTGGTAGGCAATTAGTCTGCCAGTGCTTTTTTATTTATCCTGTTTGGAGGATCAACCAGTGAACGAGTGGAAATTTGGAAACTGAACAATTCAGTCTGTCAACAAGGTTATCCACACTATTATTGTTAAAAGATAGGGCTAGGAAGGCACTTATCCACATTATCCACATGTGCCTGTGCGTAACTTATGGGAAAAGAACGTGAGTCAATTCACCATTTTGCACAAATAGGTATTGTATAATTATTCGCAAGTAAGTATAATCTAAAGCACAAGGATGAGCTGTTTACACCAAAGATTACTAAAGGGGTTTGCTAGCAACATCTAAAAGAGAGAGGGGAATAACAATGTTTAAATCAAAGTTTCGTTTTGTTTTGACCGGATTGCTAAGTTTAAGTCTCTTGGCACTTACAGGATGTGGAAGTACCAGCACGCCAACACCATCATCTGATCCTGCTCCTGTTGAGAAAGTTCTCAGAGTTGGGTCTGATATCGCTTACGCACCCTTTGAATTTATGGATGAAAAGCAACAAGCAACAGGGTTCGACATTGAACTTATTCGGGCACTGGGAGCAGATATGGGATACACAGACGTAAATATCGAGACGGCTGCGTTTGATGGCTTAATTCCAGCCTTACAAGCCGGGAAATATGATGCAGTAATTTCAGCGATGACGATCACTGAGGATCGTGCCAAAGCTGTAACCTTTAGCGACAAGTATTTTTTAAGTGGGCAGTATATAGCTATGAAAAAAGGAGCCAATATTAAGTCAATGGATGACTTAAAAGGAAAGAAAGTTGGGGTCCAACTCAATACAACTGGTCAATATGCGGTTGAGGACAAAGGCATGGAACCTAACAAGTATGATACAACACCTGATGCTATGAACGCTCTTATAAGTGGTGGAGTGGATGCTGTTGTGGCCGACTCTCCAGTAGTGCTTTGGTTCCAGGCTCAAAACCCTACGGCTCAGATTGAATCAATAAATGCAGATTCCGGTGAAGAGTATTATGGAATCGCCATGAAACTTGGAAATACGGAATTAGCGGATAAGATGAATGCCTCATTGAAGAAACTTATGGACAATGGAACATACAACGATATTTATAAAAAGTGGTTCAAAGAGGATGCTCCTAAGTTCTAAGGACTCTTTTGGGAAACACAACTAAAGGAAGGCGCTGAACCTAGTGCCTTCCTTTTATTATTTTGAGATCCGTATCTTCATAGGATACTTTATTAAGCTTTGGAGCTAATCGTCTGTATTATATTGGTCCTTGTATTAAAACAGTCCTATGTGTATAATTTAATGCGTTGGGCAAAAAAATCTAATGCTACAGAAGTTTGGCACTCTAATTTGTTAAGGCTGCTCCATGCGTTTCGGAAGTTCTTCTGAGACGCATTTTACTTGTATAAATTTGCGTCAAAATGTATAATTTTAGGCAACGGTACGAGAACTATAAAAAATAGTCATATAGGGGTTATATTAGCTAGTTTTAATAAATTAAAAGAAGAAGGGGAAGAGGAATACTGTGGAAATGAACTGGCAGGTCGTTATAGATAGTTTGCCTATACTCACTAAAGGAGCACTGCTAACCATTGAACTCACGGCAGGTGCGGTTGCTATCGGGCTCGTCATTGGTCTATTTATGGCTTTAGCTCGTTTATCCAAGTACAAGTTAGTTCGGGCGGGAGCGATCGCCTATATAGATTTCTTTAGAGGAACTCCATTACTGGTCCAAATATTTTTAGTTTATTTTGGGATTCCGATGCTTCTTCAATGGGAGACTATGCCCGATAACTATCATTATTTTGCAGGGATCTTAGCAATGGGTCTCAATTCAGGTGCTTATATTGCTGAAATATTTAGAGCTGGTATTCAGTCCATAGACCGCGGCCAAACAGAAGCGGCCCGTTCATTAGGGATGACTCAGATTCAAGCGTTGCGTTATATCATCCTTCCCCAAGCGTTTAAACGAGCAATTCCCCCCTTGGGTAACGAGTTTATTGCCTTGCTTAAAGATTCCTCGCTCTTATCCATTATTGCGATACAAGAACTCTTTTATACCGGAAAGATCATTGTCGGACGAACCTTTCAACCCCTTCCAATGTATCTAGCTGTAGCTTTGTATTATCTAGTGATGACTCAGTTAATTGCTCAATGGGTTGCCTATATGGAAAGGAGGTTGGGCAAAAATGATATACGTTAAGAATTTGCATAAATATTTTGGCAAACTTGAAGTCCTTAAAGGGATTGATTGCCATATTCGAGAACAAGAAGTAGTGGTTGTTATCGGTCCAAGTGGTTCAGGAAAGAGTACATTCTTGCGTTGCTTAAATAAACTAGAAGAACCGACAAGCGGAGAAATTATCGTCGATGGAATTCCACTAAACTCTGAAGTTAATGTGAATGCTATACGGCGAGAAGTAGGCATGGTTTTTCAACGCTTTAACCTTTTTCCACATATGACAGCTATTCAAAATATAGTGCTTGCTCCAGAGGTTGTTCGTAAAACAAATAAACAGGAAGCCCGAAAGATTGCTTTAGAGCTTTTAGAAAAAGTCGGACTATCTGAAAAAGCGGATGAATATCCGGATCGTCTTTCAGGTGGACAGCAGCAACGGGTTGCCATTGCCCGCGCCTTAGCCATGAGGCCAAAGATCATGCTTTTTGATGAGACGACATCTGCTCTTGATCCAGAAATGGTTGGTGAGGTGCTAGCAGTTATGAAAGACTTAGCACGAGAAGGGATGACAATGGTTGTCGTGACCCATGAGATGGGATTTGCCCGTGAAGTCGGTGATCGGGTGATTTTCATGGATGAAGGGATTATCATGGAAGAGGGAGAGCCCAACGAGGTGTTTGCGCATCCTAAGAATCCCAGGACCCAGGCTTTTTTAAGTAAAATCTTATAAGAGGACGAGTGTGACGGGGGGACGGGGTTGTTGACATTAAAATGTCAATACCCCCGTCCCCCCGTCACACCCCCGCACTCCGACACGGGTT
>JADQBO010000093.1 GCA_016278585.1 Desulfosporosinus sp. | reverse complement strand
ACAAAATTTACCTTTCCTTCGCTAGCTGCACCCAAAACGATGACCCCAGATTTCATTTTATCACGAATCAGATCTGCCATTTGACGGAGGCCCTCCATATCCGCTGCCTGCACTTGGGCAGCTATGACCTGGATTCCCTCGACCTCTGTTACTCGCCTCAATAATCCTTCGACTTCATTCTTCGCTAGCTTGGCCTGGAGTTGTCCTATTTCTCGCTCAAGGTCCTTTACTTGGACCATCAACCCGTTGACACGTTTCCCCACTTCAAAAGGCTGTGCTTTAAGGTTTTGGGCCACCTCCATCACTTGCTCGTCAAGTGCGCGGAAGTAGTTTAACGTTTCTAATCCAGCCACCGCCTCAATCCGACGAAGGCCTGCCCCTATTCCGCCTTCACTTAGAATTTTTACAAGCCCAATTTCTCCCGTGTTTCTAACATGAGTACCTCCGCATAGCTCTTGACTAAACATCCCCATACGTACAACCCGAACTGTCTCTCCATACTTCTCTCCAAAAAGGGCGGTGGCTCCACTTTGTTTAGCCTCTTTTAAAGACATTTCCGTCGCATTAACCGGCAAGTTCTTTAAAACGGCTTCATTTATCAAATCCTCTACTGCCTTTAACCCCTCCGGTGTCATTGCCGAAAAATGGGTAAAGTCAAAGCGCAAGCGTTCTGGAGTCACTAACGACCCCGCCTGTTGAACATGTTCCCCTAAAACTGAGCGTAGGGCAACCTGAAGGAGATGGGTTGCACTGTGATGGCGAGTTGTCGCTAGACGATCAGAGTTATCAATTTCCACTTCTACAGATTCTCCAACGTGTAAGACCCCTGTTGTCACTTCTGCCCGATGATAGAAGGTACCTGTTACACCTTTTTTCACTTCAAGCACTCGAGCCTCCGCTCGGGTCGTCCGAATCACGCCTACATCCGACACCTGACCGCCACTTTCCGCATAAAACGGCGTCTCAGAAAGGAAGATCATAACCTCTTCCCCTTCACCAGCATCCTGCATCTCTTGGCCACCCACAAACAAACCCTCAATTCGAGGCGCTGCCGAACCCTTTTCATACCCAACAAAAGGCGTTGTCCCTAAGGATTTAGCCTTTTTTATGAGCTCTGGGCTCTCAGCTACACCACGCATTTGCTGAGATTGTTCTTTGGCCCGGAGGCGATGCTCCTCTGACGCTGCTTGGAAGGACACCAGATCCACAGATAGCCCTTGTTCCACCAGCATTTCTTCCGTTAATTCCACAGGAAAGCCGTAGGTTTCATATAAATAAAAGGCATCCGTTCCTGTTAATACTGTCTCCCCTTGTTTTACCAGTTCCTTGACCTTTTCTTGTAACTGCTGAGTACCTTGCTCTAAGGTAGCTTGAAAGTTCTTTTCTTCTAAATTTAAATGGTTTAGAATAAAGTTTTCATTTTCCTTTAATTCGGGATAGGCTTGGGCATAATCCCTTTGAATAATTTGAAAGGCGGATTCCAGGAACGGTTTATTAATCCCTAAGAGTTTAGCGTACCGAACAGCACGGCGTAAAATTCGACGAAGGACATATCCTCTGCCTTCATTGTTCGGCCGAATTCCGTCCGATAACATGAAGGAAACCGCTCGAACGTGGTCTGAGACCACCTTTAAGGCCAAATCATTTTTTGCATTTTCCTTGTACTTAATCCCTGCCAAATTTGCCACATAATCAATTATGGGACGGAATAAATCCGTATCAAAATTAGTCTCCACCCCTTGCATTACAGAGGCAATCCTTTCTAGACCCATTCCAGTATCAATATTTTGTTTAGGAAGAGGAGTCAAGACACCTGCTTCATCGCGGTTATATTGCATAAAGACCAAATTCCAGATTTCTAAGAAACGATCACAATCACACCCTATAGCACAACCGGGTTTGCCGCATCCTCTGGTTTCTCCAAGATCAACATAAATTTCAGAGCAAGGCCCACATGGACCCGTTGGGCCAGCTGCCCAAAAGTTCTCTGGGTCCCCCACAATTCGCTCAGATTTAACACCCGCTTTTTCCCAGATCGTTTTCGCATCATTATCTTCAGGGTAAATTGTCACCCACAGTTTTTCTACAGGAATTTTCAAAACTACTGTAATATATTCCCAGGCCCAGGGAATTGCCTCAGTTTTAAAGTAATCTCCAAACGAAAAGTTTCCCAACATTTCAAAATATGTATGATGGCGTGCAGTTTTTCCAACTTCTTCGAGATCAGGGGTTCGGACACACTTTTGAGAGGTCGTTGCTCGCGGAAAAGGAGGTTCAACCAGGCGTTGAAAATATGGTTTAAAAGGAACCATGCCCGCCACTGTTAATAACAACGTCGGATCATCTTTGGGAATAAGCGAAGCACTAGGCAAAATTTTGTGCCCTTTTGCCTCAAAATACTTAAGAAACATGTCCCTTAATTCATTACCTGAATACACTACGAACACCCCTTTAAATTAATAAAAAAATAAATCTCACCCTACATCATCAGGGACGAGATTTTTTCAGGATCACCCTGCTATCTTACGGGCTTAACAGATCTTTTTTGACCGAATCTTATGGTTATATAAAATTCCCATTGTCCATAAAGTATATACAGGGAATGTCTTATTTGTCAACTATTTAAACTTTTGTTGAAACCAATCTAAAATAAACATGGTTAAAAACAACCCTTAGTACTGCTGCTAAAGGGACAGCCAAGAACATGCCCCAGAATCCTGCGATTTCCCCACAAGCTAAAAGGGCAAACACGACCCAAAGAGGGTGAAGACCGACACTTTCACCCATAATCTTAGGAGAGATAATGTTCCCTTCGAGCTGTTGAACGATGAAAATGATTAACCCAACCTTTAAGGCCATTCCTGGAGAATGGGTTAAGGCCAATAAGACCGCTGGCACCGCTCCAATCACAGGTCCGAAATAAGGAATAAGGTCAAAGATCCCACAAATTAAGCCAATTAGTAGAGCATATTCCATTCCAACTAATTTGACCCCTATACCAATCAAAGTCCCCACAATCACGGCAATCACTAAATCTCCGCGCACAAATTGCCAAATAACATGGTTAATGTCTTGCCACAGTCGTCTCCATTCCATCCTCCAACGTTGAGGTATAATCCGAAAAAAGCCTTCCCCTAACCCTTTCCAGTCTGCTAAAAAGTAAATGGCAATCACCGGTGATAGCATGTAAAGAGTCACAGAGGACAACACCTTTGGCAGATTATCTAGAAATTGGTTAAGCCGATCAGCAATTATTGTCTCTCCCTGTACTAAATGTTGATCTAATACAAGGGCAACTTGACTTGGTAAACCTGTTGCCTTAAATTGCTCCCGAAACCCTTCAATTATATCCGTAATCGACTGGATCGTTTGAGGTAAAGCGACCACCAATTTACTAAGTTCATTATAAATTTTCGGAATAATAAGGAAGACGAAGGTGATACAGAAGACAATGATCATGCTGAAAACAATCGCAATCGCCTTGTTCCGACTAATCTTATACCGTTCAATCCCAACAACCAGAGGATTTAATAGATATGCAAGCACAAAAGCAAGGATAAATGGACCCAATATTCCCCTCACCT
>JADQBO010000140.1 GCA_016278585.1 Desulfosporosinus sp. | reverse complement strand
CACGTTCCCGTGAAAATCCATTTCCAATGATTAAATTTCATAAGCCAGCAGATCCCACTACCTTTCTATGAATAGAACGAGAGGGGCTTGGAGAGACGGTTCTTAAGCTCCTTCTCAAGCCTTGTATTCAAAGCAGAGTTTATTAATAAAACTAAAAAGCGCGCGATGCGCGCTTTTTACGTCAATTCCAAGTAAAGAATTATGCATTTCCACACTTTGTCGTTCATTTTTAAAGAGCGTTATACTTAGCTTACTCCAAGGCACAGGAAATACCCGCGTCGAGGGCAGGATCTTCCCAAGCAACAAGCGAACCATCTTCCGCTAAATCATAAATAACGACCTTGTCAGTTTGGGTTGCGAATTCAACGCAGCAATCCCAACAATAAAATTGCTCTACTCCCACTTTACCAATAGCACGGCCACCGCAAACTGGACAATTCACGATCGAATACCCCCTTCATTTACTTGATCCAAGGGGGATACTTGGTTATCAACAATTAAAACATCTTTCCCATCGATCATGACATGGGGCTTAAGAATGGTTCCCCGACCGTGAAAAAGGTCAGCGAATAGCCCGTCTGATATCTCGAATCCTACCATTTTTTCTATGGAATCATCAAGGAAAACATCTTCAATCCTGCCTCTAGCGTCTCCACCTTGAGTATAGACTTCGTTACCTACTTTGTCAGACCACCGTGTCCCCTTAAGTACTTCTAACGTTTTTTGGTTGACGGTTAGGGCGTCTTTACCAACCGTCGCAATGGCCTTACGAGGAATACCTTTTGCAGACTGGAAGAAGTGTCCGCCTTCTAAGAGAACTCCGACAACCTCATCTTTATCATCATCTAGGACCAAATCATGTACCCAACCAATCGAGTTCCCACTTTTCAAGTCCAAGATAGGTAGTCCGACAATCTCTCGAGTGCGTCGCATTCGTCTTCCACCTCGCTAAAATAGTTCTACCTATACTCTGCCCAACCACTTCAAACTTTATGCATCGCCGACCAAGACTCGAACAAGGATGTTCGAGATTTAGAGTGCCGCCATGGATGGCAAGGCACCGTGATGGCCAAGTATCCCTGTAGCCCACGAAAACCCTGTTTTCGCACGAATTACCCTTCTCACAGACACTATCTTCCCACGGATTAGCCTCCTTGCTGGATGGCGAGAAGGGACCGTCGACCAAGACTCGAACAGGGATGTCGAGATTAGAGCCGCCACGGATGGCAAGGCATGCGATGGCCAAGTGTTCCCTCGCCCAAAGAACTAGGTTTAACGTCGCCCTCGAGGATCAGAAATAATTTTTCCCCCGCCAACCACTAAGTCTCCTTGATAAAAGACAACTGCTTGTCCCGGAGTTACTGCACGCTGTGGCTCATCAAAACGAACCATTACTCCATAACCTGCCCCGATTTCGCCAGGAAAAATAGTGGCTGGAGCTCCGGAGGAGTTATAGCGAATTTTTGCTGTGACTTTGAGAGGTTCTGTTAAATCAGGTATGGATATCCAGTTCAGATCAATCGCCCAAAGAATATCAATATACACATCCCGATCTTCACCTAAAACCACTTCATTACGATCAGGATTCAGCCCCACTACAAACATCGGTTTTCCAAAGGTAACCCCTAGGCCCTTACGTTGCCCAACCGTGAAGTGAATAATCCCCTCGTGCCGACCCAGCTTGTTTCCTGCCAGGTCAACAAAATTACCTGGCTTAATCGGCACTTTTAATCGTTCCCGAACAAACGTAGCATAATCATCATTGGGTACAAAACAAATTTCTTGGCTTTCGGGCTTATCGCCGACACCTAAGCCCCGCTCTCGAGCCATTTCCCGAACATGCTCTTTTTTATAGTCTGCTAAAGGAAACAGAGTATGTTTTAGCTGTTCCTGGGTTAACATGTAAAGCGCGTATGTCTGATCTTTGCGATTATCTGCACTCTTACTTAAGAGAAATCGCTCACTCCCCGGATCCCGCAAAACTTGCGCGTAATGGCCAGTCGATATGAACTCTGCCCCCAATCCGCGAGCTTTTCGAAGCATCTCTCCAAATTTAATATGTTTGTTGCAGGCTAAACATGGGTTTGGAGTTTCTCCATACAAATAAGACTGTGTAAAATAATCTACCACAGTCTCCTTGAAATACGAACGAAAGTTCATGACGTAATGGGGGATTCCAAGTATAAAAGCAACTCGCCTGGCGTCATCGATAGCTGCGTTAGAGCAACAACCTCCTTCGACTTCCGGACCCGTTGCTTCCCATATCTGCAAAGTAACCCCGATCACATCATACCCTTCTTCTTTGAGCAAAGCGGCGGCCATGGAACTATCCACACCGCCACTCATACCCACCACTACCTTAGGTTTTGTTGCCAGAGTCATATTTCATCTATTCCTTTTTCAGCTGTTTATCACGATAATCCCCAATTGCTTTATGGAGTGCATCGGCGGCTAAATTCGAACAATGCATTTTCGTCTCAGGAAGTCCGCCCAAAGCCTCGGCTACTGCCGCATTGGAAATCACCATAGCTTCCTCAATCGTTTTTCCCTTGACCATTTCTGTAACCATGCTACTAGTAGCGACCGCAGCTCCGCAGCCAAAGGTTTTGAACTTTACGTCTTTAATAATGTCTCCCTCGATATCTAAATATATACGCATAATATCACCGCACTTAGCGTTCCCTACTTCACCAACACCAGCTGGATTCTCCATTTCACCAACATTACGGGGATTTGTAAAATGATCCATTACTTTTTCTGTATACATTTCTTCCTCACTCCTCGTTAAGCTTGTTTAGAACGAATAACTTCATCATACAGTGGAGACATCATGCGTAAACGCTCTACGATCTTAGGTAGTTGTTCAAGGACATAATCAATGTCCTCTTCTGTGTTTTGGCGCCCTAAGGAAAAACGCAGCGAACCATGGGCAATCTCGTGAATCAATCCCATACCAAGTAACACATGAGAAGGATCTAGAGACCCGGAGGTACAAGCCGAACCACTTGAGGCTGCGATTCCAAGCATATCTAAAGAGAGCAATAACGACTCTCCTTCAACATAACGGA
This sequence comes from Desulfosporosinus sp., assembly GCA_016278585.1. Classification (GTDB taxonomy): domain Bacteria; phylum Bacillota; class Desulfitobacteriia; order Desulfitobacteriales; family Desulfitobacteriaceae; genus Desulfosporosinus. The sequence goes on along the minus strand of JADQBO010000140.1, from coordinate 517 downwards.
TACTGACATTCACGTTATTAGATAAGCGTTTTTCTCCCTGAGGTCCGTTTACTTTCACGTATCCAATGCGCTCTACGATACCGTTCATCAGTTTATCGCGTAGTTTTCTTTGTTGCTCTGCATCATCAGCCATCCGTTGACCAGCCAGCTCGCAGGCCTTGCCAAACCCGATAATTCCCGGTGTATTCTCTGTTCCCGAACGGCGTCTTCTTTCTTGTCCACCACCATGAACTAAAGGCACAATTCGGACCCCTTTGCGTACATAGAGTGCACCCACCCCTTTAGGGCCATAGATTTTATGAGCTGAAATTGTCATCAGGTCAACATTCATCTCTTCGACATTAATGGGGATCTTTCCTAAGGATTGAACCGCATCAACATGAAATACAACACCGTGCTCCTTGGCCAGTTTACCAATTTCAGAAATTGGTTGAATGGATCCAACCTCGTTATTAGCATGCATTACAGATATTAAAATCGTATCGGGCCGAAGGGCCTTTTGCACGTCATCAATGGC
>JADQBO010000047.1 GCA_016278585.1 Desulfosporosinus sp. | reverse complement strand
AGCAGAAGTGCTTTCCCTTCAGGAACATCAGGCCTTTTTTTCGACCCCTGAAAGTGCCCTTCCTCTGCAATTACCAGAACCGCCCCCTTTTTCCAGGCAGCTTCGATATAATCATGCCCATCTACCTGTTCCCCTGGTAGGGCAAAAAACATTTCTCCACCCTGGGCTTGACGACTGTCTATGATACATCCTTGAACCTCTAAATTAGAGTTCCCTATCAAACTCCCATTTGCAACTCGAGCGACTTCCTCAGCTGTCCAATTGCGCATATCCTAGCCTCCTCAAAGCGTCTCGAGCTACTTCCCGGTCATCAAAGGGATAGACTTCAGTCCCAAAAATTTGATAAGTTTCATGTCCTTTACCTGCGATCAGAATCGTATCTCCCTGTCTCGCCAGGTGACAAGCCCTCCAAATAGCTTCCCGTCGATCTGGTATGACAACAAAATCTTCTCCCGAAACTCCGGTCAGAATTTCATTTATTATTTCATCCGGATCCTCTGTACGGGGGTTATCAGAAGTCACGAAGAGAAAATCACTCCACTTTGCTGCAACCTCCCCCATAAGCGGTCGTTTAGTTCGATCCCGATCTCCTCCGCAACCAAAAACAGTCACAAGTCTTCCTTTCGTAAAGTCCCGGGCCGTTCGCACCACATTCTCTAATCCATCGGGTGTATGAGCATAATCAACAATTATCTGGAAGGGTTGACCGAGCCGAACACTTTCAAAGCGTCCGGGCACCCCTGATATTTCTCCTAAAGCTTCTGCAACAGTCCCTGGGGCATATCCCCTTTCAACCCCCCAAACAAATGCAGCCAAGGCATTGTACACACTGAAAAATCCTGGAGTAGCATACCAAACATCCTGAATGCTGTCTCGAAAATGAACTTGAAAACGTACCCCCTCTGTGGTGACTTCGACATTCTCTGCACGGTAATCCACGACATTTTTGATTCCGTAACTCACGACCGGAGCAACTGAAGCCTGACTTAATGGTTCAAATGCAGGGTCATCCCCATTCAAAATGCTAATCTTAGGAACTTTAGTCCCTTTTAAATTTGCAAATAATTGGGATTTTGCATAAAGATAGTCCTCCATAGTCTTATGATAATCTAAGTGATCTTGTGTCAAATTAGTAAATATCCCTACATCGAATTCACACCCTGTGACACGTCCAAGTGCCAAGGCATGAGAAGACACTTCCATAACCGCCAGATTTACTCCTTCATCTACCATTTCTCCTAAGAGCTTTTGAATTTCTATAGCTTCTGGGGTTGTTCTATCCCCTGGAATATCTCGCCCGTCGATTCGGGAACCTAGAGTCCCTATCAAACCTACCTTCTTACCATGCTTTATCCCTATTTTCTCAATTAGGTAAGTTATCGTTGTTTTGCCATTTGTCCCCGTCACGCCCACCAACTCCAGTTTTTCACTAGGTTGACCATAAATAATAGCTGCCAGCATGCCCAAAACTTGGCGTACATTCGAAACCTTCACTTGAGGAACATCGAGAGGCAAGAACCGTTCCACGACCAATGCCACTGCCCCCGAAGCGATAGCGCTAGCCGCAAAATCATGGCCGTCTGCCTGGAAACCTGGTACACAAGCATAAAGATCACCTTGCTCAACATGCCGTGAATCCATTGACATCCCACGGATTATAACTTGACAATTTCCCGAAGAGGCCTGAACTTCAATTCCGCTAATAATGTCTAATAGTGATTTATTCACTGTTGGCATTCCTCATCTTCCTTTCGAACGTTTTAGGACACCGTTATCAAACTAATGATATCTAAGTTTATTATTGACAAATTAACCCATCAGCAGACCCATAATCCGCAATTAACGTCCAAGTGGGCTGACTGAAATCGGTAACCGCCCTGTTAGACTGCGAATAGCTTCAATATCTTCATCTTTATCTTCCCACCAAGGGGTAAGAGTCGGAGTGGATGCATCAGCGCCTAAGTAGATAAGAACATTCGATTCTGCTTCCACCTGGGCATCCCCGTGAGGAATCTGATCCAATACTATCTCTCCTTGACCCTCTGTCATCATCTTGAACCCGGCTTGAGCCAAAATCTTTTCCGCCTCGGCTAGAGGAAGGCCTAAAACTGAAGGAACGATAGCCGCCTTCTTGATCGGTGGAAATTCAAGGCCAGGCATAGGTTTGCCCGGTGTTAACGGCGCCTCAGAATCCGGCTTAATACCGAGGTATCTCAAGGAATCGAGCATGACCGTCTGCACAACGGGAGATGCCACAACCCCTCCATAAAATGGAACTCCGTCGATCACACACAGCATTGCCAGGCGTGGTTTATCTGCAGGAGCAAACGCTACAAATGACGCAACATATTCTCCTTGAATATACCCACCATTCTGTACTTTTTGAGCAGTACCTGTTTTTCCGGCCACACGATAGCCTGGAAGAAAGGACCGACGCCCGGTTCCGTTAGTCACAACAGATTCTAAAACCTCGCGTTCTAATTTTGATGTATCCTCACTGATAATACGCCTAATTTCCTCTTTTTTAAAGGGGGTAACAACCCTGCCACTAGGACCAACGATTTCTTTCACAAGTTGTGGTTTCATTAAAGTCCCACCGTTGGCCACGGCTGAAACTGCCGTCAATAATTGGATAGGAGTCACGTTATTCGTTTGACCGATGGACATAGTTGCCAAATCTAACGCTGTGGCTTTTTTCTTATTCGCCAAAATGCCTAGTGCTTCACCAGACATCTCAATTCCAGTCTTCTGACCGAACCCAAAATTACGTAGATATTGATAAAAATTATCCATACCTAAACGTTGACCCATTTCGATAAACCCCGGATTACAGGAATTCTCGGCCACTTGCATATAGGTTTGATCACCATGCCCGCCTGCCTTCCAGCATCGTACATTCTTCCCCAACACCGTATACGAACCTTTATCGAAAAAATGCTCATTAAGCTGAACTTTCTTTTCCTCTAACGCAGCCGCCAAGGTAATGATCTTAAAGGTAGATCCCGGTTCATATCCATTTTGAATAGCAATGTTTCGCCGTGTACTAGGGTCTGCTTCCTGATAACGATTAGGATCAAAGGTCGGTGCAGAAGCCAAGGCTAGCATTTCTCCTGTATTCGGATCCATCACCAGGATCGAAGCGCTTTTAGGGGCTTTTCCGTTCATATTGATACCCTGACCAGTCATCAACCTTTGCAACTCACGTTCCGCAAAGGCTTGGATATTCTTATCAATGGTTAATTTCACAGTGTTCCCTTGTTTAGGAGCTAAGTACTGATGTTCCGCCTGAGGAAGAGGGATGCCATTAGCACCAAATTCTTGGAGGATACTTCCCGGAATACCTTTAAGTTCGGATTCCCTTGTCAACTCTATTCCTTCAAGACCCTGATTGTCAATTCCAGCATAACCAATAATATGAGCAGCAAGGGTTCCGTTCGGATAGTATCGTTGACTATCTTCCGTCGTTCCTATTCCAGGAAGTGCTAAGGCCCGAACCTGGGCCGCCACCTCCGGGGTAACCCGCTTTTGAACATATTCTAAAGCAGAGCGTTTCATAATACGCCCTTCAATCTCTTGAGCAGGCTTTCCAAGCAAAGGAGAAAGGGTGGC
>JADQBO010000094.1 GCA_016278585.1 Desulfosporosinus sp. | reverse complement strand
ATCCTAAAACAACCCGACGGAACAACAAGCCCATTAAGTGATTTCTCTAATGTGGCTATCACAACGGCAACAGGTTCTCCAGCCACAATTTCTGCCGATGAAACCATCCAAGTACAGAACTTGGCTAAAGGAACAGACAATCATTTTATTATCTCCTATGATTTGGGCAACGGACAAAGGATTAATATGGGAACCATGGACATTAATATGGACAGCAACGGAAATGTCAAACTAACCACCACCTTAATCGACCCTTATGGGATTATAACGGATTCTGCTACTGGAGCAGTTATAACCGGTGCTGATGTAACCTTGTATTATGCCGATACTGAGCGAAACAAAGCTGCTGGAAAAATACCGGATTCATTAGTAGAACTGCCTATTATTGAAGGGTTCGAGCCAAACGATAATAAAAATCCACAAATCAGTGATCTAGGAGGAGCCTATGGATTCATGGTCTTCCCCACTTCAGACTACTATATTGTGGCAACAAAGGATGGGTATGATCAATTCAGGAGTCCGACCATACCAGTAGAACAAGACATTGTAAAATTAGACTTTAAAATGAACCAACCCAGGGTCGGTGTAACCAGACTTGCCGGCTTAACAAAAGTGGATACCGCTCTGGAAATTGCCAAAGCAAGCTATACCGGAAAGATTTCCAATGTGATCTTGGCAACCGCCGATAACTTCCCCGATGCACTGGCAGGAAGCGTCCTAGGCTATAAACTGAATGCACCCATCCTATTGGTTGGACGCAGTGAAGAGGATCATACCAAAGTCATTACTTATATGAAAGACAACATGGATCCTAAAGGAACTGTCTATATTTTAGGGGGCAGGGCAGCGGTCAGTGCTGCTGTGGAAGAGAAAATAGTAACTAGTGGATTTTCTCAGATCAAGAGATTAGGTGGATTCGACCAATATGAAACAGCCCTGAAAATTGCCGATGAATTAGATCTTTTGACAGGCACCCCCATCGTACTGGCCTATGGGGAAAACTATCCAGACGCCTTATCCATAAGCAGCGCGGCAGCGGCCATGCAGTATCCCATACTATTGGTGGGAAAAGATGGGATAAGCGATGGAGTCAAGCAAAAAATCGCGGAACTAAAGCCGATCAGGGTCTATATCATAGGGGGGCAAGCGGTTGTAGGCAGAGCCGTTGAGGATCAAGTGTCTGAGCTGACACCCCTAGGAAAAAGAGCTATTGTAAGACTCAGTGGAGTGGATCGCTATGAGACCTCGTTTGCCGTAGCAAACTACTTTAAGTTAGCCGGGCAAACGATTAGTGTGGCAACCGGCGAAAACTTCCCGGATGCTCTTGCAGGTAGTGCTTATGCAGCAAACTTCAATGCTCCGATTATTTTAGCCGATGTCAAGCTCTCAGAAACTATATTGAATTATCTTAAGACCAAAAAAATGACTGGAGCGAGTATTTTCGGAGGAGAGGCCGTCATCAGTAAAGCCATTGAGCAGCAGCTTGAACAGTTGCTCGGGAAATAGGATAGGTAGATTATCAGCCAAAGCCCCACGGGCAGAGTCTTAACAAGGCTCACCTGTGGGGCTTTGGCTTTCTTACATTTCATAATATCTTTTTTTCACCAATCTTTTGTTCATTTCAAAACAAAAAACATACATTTCATGCAGATAGAAATTTATTTCAAATACTTTTATGTTATGGTTAAAGGGAATTCTTGGGACTATAACTATTGGGATAGTGAATGCAGATGCGATCCAGGAGATTCTTTTTGTAGTAAACGTTAGAGGATTGGTATTATCGGAAGATAGATTCGAATGACTAGAACGGAGTGGTTGCAGTTGGATAGCGGAAATATGCGGCCAAAGAACAAGGACATGACAGCCGACACTTATCCCGTGGTGAGAGAAGACGATACCTGCCCTCACTGGGAATGTACAGGAGGAGAGAGCCTTGCACCCATGCGTGAGTGTTGGCACTGCAAGTATTCGGATTTCAGAAAGGACATGAGTGAGCATCGGACCCACAGCGTGTGCCACTACCTCATGAACCGAAGCGATGAAGAGGAAGAAAAAAAGCCCTCTGAGATCATCAAGGCCACTGAAAAATCATAGGTTTTTCAGTGGCCTTGCGAATGAAGCCCTCCCGTAATTGTGTCAGTTGCACCTAATTGTACAGAAAAAAGACTGACAATGTAAAGTATGTTACACTCAAAAGAGTTAATAGAACTTGGTCATTTTGCGAACCCAGCTAGTTTTATTGCTAATTATGGAGGAATATTCAGTTATGTGTTGAATAGTACACGAGAAATACGAAACCAGCTAGAATAGCTTTTACCCAGTTGCTAAACTGTGGGAAAGTGGAGGATCTACAGTGAAATAGTAAGGCGTAAGGGGGGACCCAAGTGTTAAACAAGTCTCGTAAGAAACTAATTTCTATTCTAATCGGAGTAATTTTTATATGCTCAAACCTCTTTAACCCGTTTTCTGTGATAGCAGATGATCAAACCCCTGTCCTCGACGCCCCGTCATCCCCGAGTTACACAAACACTGTCCTTAGGTTAGGAGGATACGATCGATTTGGGACTGCTATTGCGGTTGCAGACTATGGTTGGACGAATGCGACATATGCCATTCTAGCACCCGCAGGGAATCAAAACATGGTCGATGCTTTAGCGTCTTCAAGTCTTTCTAAAGCAATTGATGGACCTGTTCTTCTGACAGCCAAGGACTCACTCACTCCAGAGACGTTGGCTGAGTTAAAGAAATTAGGGGTTAAAAACGTTTATATTGTAAGTGGTACCGCTGTGATTTCTGAAATGATTGAATTTCAGCTTGCAGAAGAGGGGATTGCGACCCTTCGGTTAGGCGGTAAAGACCGCTATGAAACAGCGGTAAATATCGCAAAAGAATTACACAAAATCAGTCCCTTTAACGAGGTCGTCATTGCGAATGGCCATTCCAGTGCAGATGCAATTTCAATCGGAGCTATCGCAGCGACTAAACAAATTCCTATCCTGTTAGTTAATCAGGATACTATACCCACTTCTGTCTCGGATTTCTTAGCGTCAATGAGCATTGAAACATCCTATGTCATTGGCGGAACAGCTGTCGTTTCGGATGCCGTCAAGAATCGTATTCCTAATGCGGAACGAGTTGGTGGAAGAGATCGATTTGACACCAATCGGAAAGTGCTCGAAAAGTTTAAAAATGTCCTCTTTGGAGGCATACTTTTCTTCGCCAATGGCAATGACTCAAATTTAATCGATGCTCTGGCAGGGGCGCCCATGGTTGCCAAGTATCATGGTGGGATTGTTTTATCCAACAAAGATGAAGTTCCTTTCCTAACAAAGCAATTGATTGAAACGGACTTGCCTGTTAAAAACCTAGGTGTATTAGGCGGTACAGCCGTTATGTCTGACCTTGACGTTCAACACTTGCTTTATAAAACTCCAACCCTGGATTCTGTTCAAAATGGTGCCTTTGGTATAAAAGAAAAAGGGGCAATTCTTCAAAATATAACCATTAACGGCAGTGTTATTCTTGGCGCAGACGGTCAAACCCTTAGAAACGCAACTGTCAATGGAACAGTTTTTATAGACCCAGGTGTCACTGGTTCGGCGAGGTTAGAAAAC
>JADQBO010000215.1 GCA_016278585.1 Desulfosporosinus sp. | reverse complement strand
TGAAAAGGCGTTACAGGCCCATACCCTTCGATATAGTCAGGAACTTCTCTACCTAATATAGTTTTCATTTTGCTCCACCCTCACCGCTCATAAGTCCCAGCCTTCTGCATTGATCGACCGTGCAGGTTGCTCGACTGATAACCGGAGCATCAATCATTTTACCATCTAGTGAACAGCAGCCTTTGCCCTCTTTTTCGGCTTCTTCCATAGCATCTAAAATTCTCAAAGCCTGCTTCATTTCCGCCTCTGTGGGTGCAAAGACGGAATGAATTGTATCAATTTGTCTTGGATTAATGGCTGATTTTCCGGTTAGACCCAATCCTTTAGCTTTAACAGTGTCCTTTTCAAGGCCCTCGTAATCGTTGGTATCTGTGAAAGGAGTATCAATAGCATCCACCTTTAAAGCTCGACACACAGTTGCTACCTTATTGCGGGCATAAAAGATTTCTTGACCCTCTTTGGTTCGTTCGATTCCTAGATCTGCTGTTAAATCTTCCCCTCCCAGCAACACTCCGACCGTTCGCTTAGAGGCCTGTATTATGTTATAAATGTTCTCCAATCCAAGGGCGGTTTCTATGAGCGCGATAATCTTAATGCTGCCGGGGGTAAACCCTTCTTGGCTTTCAATAGTATCTAACATTTTATCCACAAGTTTAATTTCTTGTTCATTTGCCTTCGGAATCAACAACGTATCTGGTTTAACTCGCGCGATAACATCCACATCCTGGGCCCCAAACTCCGTATCTAAAGGGTTTACTCTAACCACCACTTCGACCTGGGAGTAATCGATGGTTTTAATCGCTTCTCTAACTAAAATCCTAGCGCTATCTTTTTCGGTTAAACTTACCGCATCCTCAAGATCCAGAATAATCGAATCTGCTCCGAGTATCGCGGCATCTTGGAGCATACCTGGGTTATTTCCCGGCATAAAAAGCATCGTTCTTCTTAACTTTTCGACGTTAACCCACCTTAAATTCCTCATACTCTTATGGTTATTCACCTTTTTTTAAATTGCCCTGCTGATAGCGGTTTCAACTCTTGCAGCAATGGTATAATCTAAAGCTCCTTTGTCTTGTGCCTTAATCGATAGACCTTCGGCGCCCATTTCCTTCACCTTATCTAAAATGACTTGCTCGATGACTTCTCCAAATTGTTGCAGAACAATACTTTCCAGTTCAAGCTCTATTTTTCCGAGCTCATTAGGCCTAACCATTATTAGAATATCGTTAGACTCTAAGGTCCCCGCTTTAGCTACCTTCGTTATTTTCACGTTATTCACCTCATTCTAAGTACAGGGTTAACCTTTAACATACCCCAAAAATACATATTCCGAACACTCTTCATTATATCAAATGACAAGTGTTCGGAATACCTTGTTGCACGCTAGTGTGGCTCTATAACGTTAGTTTGATAATTCGAAGACTCCGTTTTCATAGTTAAATATAAAAACCTCTCCAGTTTCAATCATGTAATAGAAACCGAAAATATTTAGTTCTTTCTTAAGATACTTTTCTCTAATATATGGATATGTTAGGAGATGTTTGATTTGTTCAAGTATGTTTATTTGCTCAGTTAGCCATTCCCTCATATAGTCATCATCATCATCTTTCAGATGTCCCATGACTCTCTTCTTGACATTATCCGCTAACTCTAACCATTTCTTGGTATCCGGCAGATTGTTCAAAATCTCATCTGGTAAATAGATCGAAGCGCACCCTCCACAATTAGAGTGCCCACAGACAACAATATTTTCTACTTTTAAAGACTTTACTGCATATTCAATGGCAGACGTAGTAGCGACGTAGTCCTGATGAGTATCCTTATAGGGTGGAACGATGTTAGCAATATTCCGAACAACGAATAACTCTCCGGGCAAAGACTTGGTTATCATTTCTGGCATTACACGGGAATCAGAGCAGGCGATAAACAACGTATGTGGTTCTTGACGACGTTTTAATTTACTAAATAAATTCTTGTGTTCTTCGAAGTCTTTCTGTCTAAATTTAATGAGTCCATCCAGTAATCTTTGCATAAATCAACCTCCAAAAAATTCCTTCGGCTTTTTGCACGTCATCATCAGCTTAACAATTTGATTGTTCATTATTGTACTAATTAATTATAAAGCTTTTTTACCTAAAATAGGAGATTAATTTCTGAGTTTTTAAGTTTTTTATTATAATTTTTTATTATAATCATTCTTATTTCATATATTCCTCTTCCATTATGTCCTTGTTCTTTAGTCATAAACTATCGAATATCTTCCATCTTTCATATAGTTCTTCTTCTCAGTAATTATACTGTCTTCAATATAGTTTCTATCAATTTTAATGATGTTTAGCCTTAACACAACACCCGATTGCCCCGTTAAATTGAGGTTCTTGGGGTATCACGATCCGACGGCCAGACTCCGACTCCAAAAGCTTTGCTACTGCCTGATTGTACGCAACCCCACCGGTAAAGACCAGTACCTCTCCGGGGAAAGAACGTAAGAGAGGCAAAATACGTTTGACAATCGTAGCATTAACCCCGGCTGCTAGTTCAGGTAAGGGGAATCCTTCCACTATTTTACCGATTAATTCACTTTCGCCAAACACTGCACAAGTAGAATTCAACTCAACGGGAGCACTGCTATATTGCCCCAGTTCCTTAAGAGTTAAATCCAGTATCGTTGCCATATTTTCCAAGTATCGTCCAGAAGAAGCTGCGCACTTATCATTGGTCAAAAAATCGGTCATCCTGCCCTTTTGGACCTGAATAATTTTACTATCCTGTCCACCCAGATCAACCAGAGTAAAATTCTTTAGCCCCGTTTGATAAATCGCACCTAGCACATGAGCTTTAAGTTCAGGAATCGCTTCACCTCCCGCTAATTCAAGGGTATTTCGCCCATATCCAGTGGAAACTAAGTAATCGACCACAGGCAATCCTAAGGCCTTAAAGTTTACCCCTAGTTTATCTCCCTGCTTTCGACCATATTCTCGGTAAAAACGAATGGTATCTAAGCTTTCTAACCGTAGGATCTCTAAACCCTTCCCCTCGGTTTTTTGCCCCATCAAAGCAATCTTCACGCTCCGGCTCCCCAGGTCAATCCCACAAATAGTTTGTTGTCCTGACATCTGTGCCATCCTCTCAATATTGTTCCTTTTCCTTTGCCTGCAACAAAGGATGTCGCTTTGGCCGGAATACATGTATTCCGGCCTTCCCGCTTTTACGCTGGATTAAGGTCCTAGTATGGCCTGACGAGGGCATAGCCGAGGACATGTCTCGCTACCGCTAACTTCTTACTCTTCAAGCATACTTAAGAAAGACTCCAACCTCATTTTATTTCGCGCATCGAGTCCCGTTGGATTTTCCCCTTCTAGGGTTAGAATCGGATAATCCAACCTTTTTCTAATAATCTGATCCTCAATCTGACGATAACAAAAGCTTTGTGTATAGTGAATGATTCCGTCCAGTTGACGGCGCTCTGCTTCTCTTGCAATGTCCTCTAAGCGCAGAAATACTTTATATGGATACGTGTATAAGCGGTACTGTTGGACAATGTCATCTGTCTCAAAGGGCATCGAAAACTGCCTCTGTACTTCATTAAAGACAACCCTGGCTCCATGTTCTTCTAG
>JADQBO010000146.1 GCA_016278585.1 Desulfosporosinus sp. | reverse complement strand
GACTATTTTTTAGGCAGCGATGATTATCTATCTCAGATACAAAAAGTAGTTTCTATTCCGATCCTGCGTAAGGACTTTACCGTGGATGCCTATCAGATCTATGAGGCCAAAACAATTGGGGCATCGGCAATCCTTCTCCTTTGTGCTCTGTTGGATACACAGACCATCCGCGGTTATATTTCAGTGTGCGACGAGCTTGGTCTGTCCGTGCTGGTGGAAACTCACGATGAACGAGAGGTTGAATCAGCTCTTACAGCAGGTGCGCGAATAATTGGGGTTAACAATCGCAATCTCAAGGATTTTACTGTAGATATACGCAATAGTATCAAACTTCGGAAGCTTGTTCCGGAAGACATCCTTTTTGTAGCAGAAAGCGGCATACAAACAGCGACGGACATTGAAGTACTGCGTCAGTCCAAGGTTAATGCCGTGCTAATCGGGGAAACCCTGATGCGCAGTCCGGACAAGGGGAAAATGCTCATAGAATTACGGGGAAGTGTCTTATGACCCAAATAAAAATATGCGGACTAACAAGGGTGGAGGACATCGTGGCCGTTAACCGTTGGAGACCTGACTATGTAGGTTTTGTGTTTACCAACAGCCGCCGACAGGTGACGTGTGAACAGGCGCGACAACTCAAAAACCAGCTTGATCCCCGCATTAAGGCGGTAGGCGTTTTTACTAATCAACCAGTGCAATTGATTATCGAACTCTGCCAGACGGGAGTCATTGACGTGGTGCAGCTTCATGGCGATGAAAACGAAGGGTTTATTCGGACGCTCAAACAGAAAACTATGTGTTCAGTCATCAAAGCAGTAAGGGTTCAGAGTACGGAACAGATTCTTCAGGCCCAGAAAATGTCCTGTGACCTGCTTTTGCTGGACACCTACCAGAAAGGACAGTACGGCGGTAGCGGAAAAACCTTCGATCGAAGGTTGATTCCTAACCTTAATAAACCGTTTTTTCTGGCTGGCGGGTTAGAAAGTAAAAACCTAGCGCAGGTGGTAGAGGAATGTCATCCCTTTGGTGTAGATGTGAGCAGCGGTGCTGAAACGGACGGCGTGAAGGATGAAAATAAGATCAGAGGAATCATTGAAATAATCAGGGAAATTGTAGAGAAATAGATGTGTCCATTTTTTAAGGAGGTTAACATTCTATGATATTTGTATTAAAGCCGGGGGTATCTAAGCCAGACCTTGATCTGTTTATACAAAAGATTGAAGCTCGAGGCTTCAAAACGTTTTTAAGTACTGGGACTGATCATACAGTGGTCTGTCTTATCGGTAACACTGCCACCATTGATTTGGACGCTGTTGTCCAGACCAACAATATTGTGGAGTATGGCAAGCGTGTTACCGAACCCTACAAAGCTGTCAACAGAACAGTTCATCCAGAAGATACAGTGGTAAATGCCGGGGGTGTACTTATTGGAGAAGGAATGTTTCAGGTAATCTCAGGACCTTGCTCAGTCGAGAGTGAAGATCAGATTATAAAGGTGGCAAAATCAGTGAAAGCCAGCGGTGCCACCCTGCTGAGAGGCGGTGCCTTTAAACCACGCACTTCACCCTACGCTTTTATGGGATTACAAGAGGATGGACTTCGTTTGCTGTTGATGGCCAAACGAGAGACAGGCTTACCGATTGTTACGGAAGTGATGAATCAAACTCAGCTGCCCTTATTTGAGGATGTTGATGTTATACAGGTTGGTGCCAGAAATATGCAGAACTTTGACCTGTTAAGGGAGGTGGGACGATCTAATAAGCCCGTCCTTCTCAAAAGGGGCCTTGCCAATACACTTGAGGAACTTCTGATGAGTGCCGAATATATCATGTCCGAGGGAAACAGTCAGGTAATCCTATGCGAGAGAGGGATACGTACCTTCGAGACATCTACACGTAACACACTAGATTTATCGGCTGTACCCCTTCTCAAACAGAAAACTCATCTTCCGGTTATTGTTGACCCCAGCCATGCTGCGGGTCTTCGGGGACTAGTAGCACCCCTCGCCCGGGCAGCCATAGCAGTAGGAGCCGACGGTTTAATGATTGAAACCCATAACGATCCTGCCAAGGCTTTGTGTGATGGGGCCCAGTCTCTGGATCTAGTACAATTTAACGATTTGATGGACGATTTGAAGCTCCGGATTGCCTTTGAGGGAAAACTGATGGGGACGGCATAACGGTCAAAACACAAGCGTCCTCAATCCACTTTAGATCGTGAAATGAGGACGCTTTTATTGATGGTTGTAAGCACTTAGAATGTTGGAAACTGTGTTTTCACACAGCCCCTTATAGGTTAAGTAAACTATCCATTTCTTAAATCCTTACTAATCCTGATACCCGGATAATTGTTGCTGGGCAGAGTTAATAGAATTTATGGCTTGTTGAATCTTGTTTTTGTTCTCTGGTTTTTCTGCAGAACTAAGAGCTTGTTGTAAAGTGTTAACAGTAGTTTGTACTGATGACATACTTTGATCAACGTATTGTTGAGCTTTTCCTGGCATATTAACACCTCCTTCAATAATGGACTTCAAAAATAGTATCTGCCTAAATTTGAATAAATATTCCGATATAAAAAACGCTCCCCTGGTCTTGTTGATTACGGAAACTACGATTCTAGTTCAGGGTTACTTTTCTGTAATTCGCTAAGACGATGATCAAAATAAGTTTTGACTTGATCTACATAGTTGGGTTTTAGGGTAAATTTACGAAAATAACAATTAAAATCCCTATCCAAGCCATAAGTGCCATACTCAACCCATTCCTCATCAAGGGTACAAATGATTCTAATCTGATCGTATAAATAGCTAGACCCTGAAAATTCTTCAAAGAGATTATGTAACTCCTTATCTATTTGCGAGTGGGGCAAAAAAAGATTAAAAGGCTTTTTATAGTTGCCGTATTGATAAGTATCTTCTTCTTCCCAGACAAAGGGTTTTTCACAAGATTCCAAAATAGCTTGACAGGTTTTAATCATCTTTTCTTTCTCTTCACACTCTAAGCCCATTTTTCAACACCTCTAACTCAGTTTTAATGCGTTTATTATACAACGATATAGTGTATAAATGAACTTTATGGTATATTATGAAATTTGCAGGGATTGTCATAGAATAGTTAAAAAATAAAGACTATTCAAAAGAGTAAGACTTTGGGAAAGTGAGAACTATCACTATCTTTTTAAATTTTAGTCTGATATAATCACATTAGAAGAAATAGATTGTGAAGGGGGAATGAACAATGGCTGAAACAATCTTTACTGGGTTTTTGATAGTACTGATGGTTCTATTAGCAATTGCAGGTGTTAAATTCATAATGGTTTCTTGTTATCAGATTTACAAGAAACTCCACACAATCTTGGGAGATAAGCGAGGACCTTTGACAAAGTCGTATAGTTGAAACCTTCGTCCATTATAAAGATTTATAAACACTACTTTTCGATTGAAGAGTAGTGTTTTTTCCACTTAAGGGTCCATCTTTATATAGCAAGGTATAATAAATTGGCAGAAGCAGAAACTAAATAGAGCCTGCTTGTGTTACTATAAAGATAGAGCATTTAAAGAATTCAATCACAATTCCTATATTTTTTCGTTATGTCAAAATCCTGAATACAAACAAAACTATATATGAAAGGAGATACGATGACA
>JADQBO010000102.1 GCA_016278585.1 Desulfosporosinus sp. | reverse complement strand
ATCCACCATACCATAGGAAGCCGAAGATGCAAGAACTGCAGTTCCTGTCCAACCTGTTTGGTCCGCAATAGCTACTGCGGTTTGGGCAGCAGTTGTGCCAGATAGACGTGTTGGAACAGTGCCTGAGGCAAAGACGTTGAAAGGTAACATGCTTAAGGTCATACCTGCAATGGCTAATGATGCTAAGGCTTTTTTAGTTTTTTTCATAGGTGTGAATATCTCCTCTCAATTTAAAAACACTTTTTGGACCGTTTTCGGACCTTTTAGAGACGCTGGCTAATTCGTCCCTCACCCCCTCGAATAAGTAGTATAATCTTTAGACATTGCGCAGTATCTAAAAGTACTCCACTGATTTAAATGGAAGCGTCCCTCCAAATGATTATTTCATCCCAGTGGGTACCGTTTAGAACAGAAGAAACAAATAAGTAGGTGAACTATGCTAAAAAATATGTTGTTTCGACAAAATAAAGATTAACATATCAAGCTTAAAAAACCCAGCACAAAGAATTGGTTAGGTTCCCATAATTTACTTATAAGTACTTTTGCATTTATCCTAATAATTCGATTCTGCCAATCTTTAGAGAAAGATAAAGGACGAGCCATGGAATTTGGTCGAGATAAGCTATTTAGATTAAATTCTTCAGTGTTTCATTAAATCTACGTTTATTAAGGGTTAACATTGATTTTAAAACAAACTTTGTTTCATTTAGGAAGGGTTTATCAGACCATAATACATTTTTTTATAATTCATTAGTGAAAATAAACTCAAATTATTGAAAATATTTTGAGTTTAGTATAAGATATGTATAGACTAAATCAAAATATTTTTTTAAACACAGTGGACTGATGGGTTAACCATTCTACTAGTCTGAAGAGTAGGAAGGTTCCTAGTGTTTTAGAAAGAGGTGATGTGACCTACACATATGTTGCTCTTATCCTAATAAACGTAATTTATTAATTCATGAGGAGGTTAAATATGAGTACAGGACTATTAGCTATTCTATCCATACTCCCGATCGCTGTCGTGGGAATCTTTCTTGTAGGGTTAAAATGGCCTGCAAGCAAAGCCATGCCGCTCTCTTTTATTACAGCCGTGGTACTCGCACTTTTTGTTTGGAAAATTCCTGGTGCCCAAGTAGGGGCCGCAACTATTAATGGTGTAATTACAGCTGGTACACTCTTATACATTATTTTTGGTGCTATTCTTCTATTAAACACATTACAAGAAAGTGGAGCAATTCAAGCTATTCGGAGAGGTTTCACTGGGATCACTGCCGATCGAAGAATTCAAGTTATCATTGTTGCTTGGCTCTTTGGTTCCTTTATTGAAGGTGCATCAGGATTCGGTACTCCTGCTGCAGTAGCTGTTCCTTTGATGGTTGGACTCGGATTCCCAGCTATGGCTGCTGTTGTTGCTGGAATGATGATTCAGAGTACTCCCGTTTCCTTCGGAGCTGTTGGTACACCGATGCTCGTAGGAGTCGGCACAGGACTTAAAACTCCTCAATTAGAAGCTTATGCCGCATCTTTAGGATATACTGATTGGGTTTCATTCGTAGGATTTGCCGTCGCAACTAAAGTTGCTTTCCTTCATTTTATAGCAGGGGCTCTTATTCCCCTTTTCGTCGTAGCTTTCATGACGCGTTACTTTGGGAAAAATAAATCCTTTAGTGAAGGTCTCCAGATCTGGAAATTTGCACTTTTCTCAGCATTCGCCATGACGATTCCTTACCTGATTGTGGCCAACTTGCTCGGACCCGAATTCCCGTCCATGATCGGTGGATTAACAGGTCTAGCAATTGTTGTAACTGCTGCTAAGAATGGTTTCCTTATGCCTAAAGGAGAAGCTTGGGATTTTGAAGCCAAAGATAAATGGGATCCCTCTTGGACTGGTTCGATTGAAATTAAGGATATTTCTGCTAAGACTAACATGAGCGGACTTGTGGCTTGGATGCCTTATGTCCTCGTTGGTTTATTCCTGGTGCTTACTCGACTCAGTTTCTTACCGTTCTTAGGTTGGGTAAAAAGCTGGAACGTTGTTTGGCCTAAAATTCTTGGCACAGACATTACAGCATCCTTCCAACCTCTTTATTTACCTGGTACAGTCTTTATCGTGGTCTCCCTCATTACGTTCTTCATGCATAAGATGAATGGAACCGCTTATGCCAGAGCATGGAAAGGCTCAGCAAAGACGATGCTTGGTGCGGGTTCTGCGCTTATTTTCACTGTCCCAATGGTTCAAGTATTTATGAAATCGGCAGGTGGCGCAGCTGGTCTTGACAGTATGCCGATTGTCCTCGCTGAAGCGGTTGCAGGGTTAGCAGGGTCTGCCTGGCCTATCTTTGCTCCTTTGATTGGTGGACTTGGGGCTTTCGTAGCTGGAAGTAACACGGTTTCTAACATGATGTTCTCCTTGTTCCAGTTCGGTGTTGGTGAACGAATTGGAGTTGATCCTACTTGGATCGTAGCTCTTCAAGCTATTGGAGGCGCTGCAGGAAATGTTATCTGTGTACACAATGTTGTTGCGGCTTCAGCTGTCGTAGGTCTGCTTGGAAAAGAAGGCTTTATTATCCGTAAGACAGCGGTCGTCTTCGCATATTACGCTTTACTCCCAGGCGCAGTGGGTTATGCCATCCTCTATAGTTCTCAAGTTGGACTCTTAAATGCAGGAACCGTTATTGCTGCAACGATTTGGGCTGCTGTAGTCTATATTATTGCAACGAATAATAGCAGGCTTGCGAAACTATAAATTCTAAAAACATTATAGCTAAAGGCTCCTTAATTCACGGATTGTGAGTTAAGGAGCCTTTTTTAATACTAATAAGTATAACGGTTTAATCCGCATATTCTTCTTTCAAAGCCAGAATTTCCTCTAGGCAGTTCAGAAAGGCATCAACAAGTCGGGGGTCGAATTGTTCACCTCGTTCTTCTTTAAAGAGATTGATGACCCGGTCAATTTCCCAGGCTTTTTTATAACAACGATCACTAGCTAGGGCATCAAATACGTCTGCAAGGGCTGTTATTCGACCGTAAATGTGGATCTGGTCTCCTTTTAGGCCTTGGGGATAGCCAGTACCATTCCACTTTTCATGGTGTTGGTGGGCAATAATGGCTGCTGATTTAAGGATTTGGCGGTGGGATTTCTTTAATAGTTGATTGCCAATCTGCGTGTGTGTTTGCATTGCAGCAAATTCCTCGTCAGTGAGCTTTCCGGGTTTTTTTAAGATCGAGTCGGGAATGGCAACTTTGCCAATATCGTGCATGGGGGAAGAAATTTTAATAAGCTCGGCTTCGGTAGGGCTCATGCCAAGACCTAGAGCGAGGATTTTTGAGTATTCGGCAACTCGCTTGACATGATTTCCGGTTTCTTTAGACCGGCTTTCTCCAATTTCGCCCATCAGGTAGATTATTTCCTTTTGGGTTTGCTCAATCTCCTGATTCAATATGGCTGATTCAAGAGCTTTGCCGCTATAGGAGGCAGCCAGGGTGAGCAGATGCATGTCCTGATAGGTAAATGTACCGTTTGAGGTCATTTTATTGATCGCTTGAAAAACACCCATGGTTTCTCCGTGCTGGTTTAGTATGGGGATCACGAGTACAGACTGGGTATGGTAGCCTGTCTGGAGATCGACTGCTGGGTTAAAGCGCCCATCCTTATAAGCATCCTCGAT
>JADQBO010000081.1 GCA_016278585.1 Desulfosporosinus sp. | reverse complement strand
AATGTTTTCCCAGTCTATCGAGGGAACTTTGTAGGAAATTTTAACCTCCCCTAATGTTTGCGCTAGCGCAAACAGTCCATAAGCTGACGGGATTGCCTGTTAGGAAATTGACAGATATAATGACCATATCATAGTAAAGGAAAAAGATGTCTCCATATAACGTGATCCTGCGCTAACAGGTTCACCGGAGACATCCCACAAAAAACATCATGGTTATTGTATCAAATTATGCTCTCATTGAAAACCCACAAACTGGTTTTTTCCGTTCGGTGTGCAGAATCCGTTCCTTGTCCCTGCTGCGAAGAACAACTAACCGTTATCGGGAGTCGAAAAAGGAAATATAAGAACAGTGATGGACAAACCAAAGTGTTAATCATTCGCAGGCTACGCTGTAAGCATTGCAGACGAATTCATCATGAACTCCCCTTGTCTGGTGCCTTACCAACGTTATGAGTCTTCCTGTATTGAAAACGTGGTCTTGAAGGGCTCAAAATCCTCGGACATCGCGGCCGATGAATCAACCTTGTACCGTATGCGAATGTGGTTTAACACACTGCTTCCCTACCTAATCGGCTGTTTAAATGCCATTACTAACCGCCTAGGACAAGCCCCAGTGGAGGAGCCGTCCGTCTCTCCACCTTCTGCACACCAAAGAATCGGATGTTACGTTGGGAATGCGCCTGGATGGCTGGCGAGAATTGTCCGACCGATTGCTAATTTTAATTTATGGGTACATACCCGTTCTGCATTTTTGTCCGCAAACACCTAAGGTAGACTTAAAAATAAAGGAAGTTTACCATGAAAAGAAGGTGTTTTCGTTTGAATAATCAGAAAAGAGCCGAAGAAATTGCGGTCGAACGTGTCCAGCTCTTGTCTCCACTCCTTGTAGAAGGACTCAATCCGGCTAAACTACGGGAAATTAAGGCACACCTATGCCAAACCCATGGTGTGTCTGATCGCACGTTGCGTCGCTATTTGGAGAAGTACCGACAAAGTGGGTTTGCTGGGCTAAAACCTCAAGGGAAAGGTCGAAAAACCACAGAAGCCATTACGCCAGAATTACTTGAGCAAGCAATTTTGCTACGAAGGGAGGTCCCTAGTCGTAGCGTTGCCCAGATCATTCAGATTTTGGAGTGGGAAGGGAAAGCACACGTTGGAGAACTCAAACGCAGTACACTCCAGGAACACTTAGCGAAACGAGGTTACAGTACTCGCCAGATGCGGATGTATGCCGACTCTAGTAGTGCTGCTCGACGCTTTCAGTGTCAACATCGCCATCAGTTGGTTCAGTCCGACATAAAATTCGGACCTTATCTTCCCATAGGTCCAAATGGCTCTAAAAAACAAGTTTATTTAGTTTGTTTCATCGATGACGCTACAAGATATGTACTTCATGCTGCCTTCTATCCGACTCTCGATCAGATCATCGTTGAGGATTGTTTTCGGATGGCCATTCAGAAGTGTGGTTTGATGGAAGCCGTGTATTTTGACAATGGTTCGCAGTACCGAACAAAATGGATGAAACGAACCTGTTCTAAATTGGGCATCCGCTTGCTTTATGCTCGCCCATATCCGCAGCGTCAAAAGGCAAGGTAGAAAAATGGAACCAATTAGTAGACGCCTTCCTAAGGGAAATCGTCGTGGAGAAGCCAAAGACTCTCGATCGACTCAACGAATTATTCCAAGTATGGCTTAGTGAATGCTATCAAAATAAAGCGCACTCAGCCTTAGATAAGAATATGAGTCCAGAAATGGCTTATCGCAGTGATAAAAAACCGCTTCGGTTCGCGGAACCAGATGTCCTTGCTAATGCATTTTTGCATAGTGAACCTCGTAAAGTGGATAAGTCTGGTTGCATCCACTTTATGGGGAAACTCTATGAAGTGGGTCTTGCGTTCCTAGGATGCAAGGTTGATGTGATCTACGATCCAACAGACATCAGCGAATTAACCATCGAGTACGAGGGGCACTCTCCATGGAAAGCTCATGAACTTGTGATCGGAGAGCGCGTTGGCAAGCGTCCGGCTATGCCGGAGCGCAGTTGGACAGAGTGAACTGTGGGATCGCCTACAACTCCAGGCTTATGCAGCGATTCGTCAGCGAATTGACTTACAATGCAAGCTGACGCACTTTGACCGTTCGGAAGCCGAGGCCTATATACAACGCCATTTGACGTATGCTGGTGCAACCCAGGATATTTTTTCAGAGGCGGCGTTGGATGACATTTATCGTTTCTCTAGCGGTGCAGCAAGACTTATTAATAAAGTCTGTACGCATTGCCTAATGTATGGTTCCCAAAATGGTCACCGAATTATTGATGATCGCATGGTCAAACGGGTGATTGAGGGGGAATTGTCATGAGAGGATTGGATGAGTACTTCCTTAAAACAGGGTTTCATGATCTTCTTCCTCTAGCCACACAATTAGCCGAAGAGCTTAGCTACGATTAAAGTGAGATGATGGAAGCCATCTGCAAAGTGAGCGATAAATATTACCAGTATCCTCCCACAAGAAACAGAACCGCTTGGTTCAAGAGAGTCTTCGTCGAAAAGCTGGCTGAAGCTAGGGCAGATATTTTGGCCTTTAGGTTAAAGGATGCAAGAGGATAACTTTATGAAAACGAGCAAAATGGGGATATATGAACAAGAGAATGCCACAGAATTGGTTCATATGTGTGTTGCCATGGTGCTTAAAGTAGCGTCCTTTGCACCAGAATGAGGAGGGAAAAAATGCCAAGGCAGTCTATTGAACTACCCAAGACCATCAAAGAAGGCCTGGATAAAATGGCTTTGACCTTTGGAATGTCGCAAAATGCTCTGATTAACCTTGCTGTCACCACGATGGTTGTAAAATACGACGCAGAAGGAACGAGAATCTTCTTTGATTTAATTTCTCCACCAACCAAAAGAAAATAGCACATGGATGCTTGCGACAGGAAGACATGCTTTTTAAAAAAAGTCATCATATTTAACTTAAGCAATACGACGGACAGACTGACAGACGGATATTAACCAGTTGATAATCTAGATAATATCCGTCCTACATTAACCTCTATATTGGTCAGCCTGTCTGTCAACACCTAGACAATTTACACCGTCAATCTGTGGATATCCAAAGGCGTCAGTAACACTTTATACAAGCTCAAGTGCCATTGCGTCCATGATCTAATTTCTAAGTTCATATAGTAAACTCTCTCCCCGAACTGCGCAATATTCAAAAACCATAAACTAATCCAATACCTGATATTCAGATCGGAATATATTTGATCCAATAATATCATATCAATATCATTAACTTGCTTTGTCTAATATCCTTGCTTTTAGAAAATTATTCATCAAATAACAAACAGCCCTTTCGGACTGTTTGTATTCCGCAATATTGCAGAAACATTCTTACACAGTTGGGAAAAAAACCATCAGTGAGGCTTAAATATCAACCTGTTTCACTGTAGAAAAGTTTTGTTTGCCTAGGTCTTATCGGTTAAGAGCAATTGATCGTTCTCTACAATTAAATTAATCCTACCGCTTGCTCTGCTGCTTCCATCAAAGTTTCAGGTAGTGACGGATGTGCATGGATGGTGTCTGCAATATCTTCCACCGTAGCTCCTAACCTAATAGCTAGTACTGCTTCTGAAATTAGGCTCGTGGCCTGAGGACCAAGGATATGCACTCCAAGTA
>JADQBO010000425.1 GCA_016278585.1 Desulfosporosinus sp. | reverse complement strand
ATTTAACTTGGCAAGGTTTGCTATTGCAAAATAGTACATATTAGCAACACTATGTTCATATCCAGAAACAATAAAGGTCATGACAGGAAACCAAATGATTAATATTTTACCAAAGACATCCCTTGCGGTGTAGGATCCCCAAACTGCAAGGCAAACCAGAAGATTGCAGAGTATGCCACTAGCAAATGCCTGAGTAAACGTGAGTCCCGCCTTGTAAGCAGCAACCTTGATAGCATACCCTCCAAGTTGTTCAGTATTTGTTGAAAGTAATCCTGAGTTGAAAACTAAGAAGGCAACGATAACTGCTCCGATAAAATTTCCAATATAGACAATAGTCCAATTCTTAAACATCTGTCGATAGGTAATCTTCTTTTCAATAAAGGCTAGTATTAGGAGAGTGTTTCCTGTAAAAAGCTCTCCTCCACAAATCACAATTAGTATAAGACCTACAGGGAAAATTGCTCCGGCGACAAACTTAGCAAGTCCAGGGTTATATACAGCATGGGATGCCATAGCAGCTGCAAAGGCTCCCAGCGCTATAAAGGTGCCGGCCAGAATTCCAGCAATGAGTGTTTGAAAGGTATGAGTTTTAGCACCCTTTTTTTCCCCAACATTAATGGTTTCCTCTACTGCCTCAATGGTATTCATGAGTCTTTGCTCCAAATGCATCACCCGTTATTACAGAATATAAGGTTATTCTGTAAAAGAAGCTTTGATAATATACTCAGAAATGTTCTCCATTTTCATAGTAGCGGAGTTTCTCCAAAACTGTGAACATAATATCGACGCTGGAACAACCGGCGTCGTTAACTAATCGGCTAATAGCTTGAGCTACTTGGTTCTGAATCTCTTGCCCACGGTCGAACCATGCTATCTCGACAAAAGGATAGCTGGGGGCAAAGTCCCCATCCATAACAAAGGTTGAATGAATCACTTCAAGGGTAAAGTCGTCCCTCGGAGACTCTGTTATTACTGCTAGTTCGTCGATCAGCTGTCTACTTAATTCACGAACAATCTCTGTCTCGATTCCACGCATCTTAATCTGGGGCATGCATATTCCTCCTTGTGTTAGTTTCGTCCAAATACTTGCAGTTAGTTTCTGAAAAATTAGTTGCATTATGATTTCCCAGAAGGGTATTATTTGCCGCTTTCCATAGTATCATAAAGATTTTAGCGTATAAAGGGTTGGATGTTGTCGATGTAGAAGTAAGAGTGTACAGGTCTTAAAATAAAACTTAAAGTGAAAGGGTGGGAATTAGATGAAACGACAGATTTATCGAGTTTTAACAAACGCATTCGCATTTTTTGTTGCTGCCCAGTTTTTGCCTATAGTAGCAACAACCTCTCTGCATTTTGTATGGGCTGGAATAGTCCTCGGTCTTGTCAATCTGTTGGTTCGCCCAGTGCTGATTATTCTTACCATTCCAATCAATCTTATCACATTAGGAGTTTTCACCCTCGTTATCAATACTTGGATGATCATGCTTACTAGTTGGTTTGTGACAGGGTTTTACGTGCCTGGGTTTGGAGTTGCCTTTCTTGCATCGATTGTGGTGTCTTTAACGAACTGGGGTTTCAAGGAAATGAGGTCTTAGCAAAAAGCATGGACAATTTTTTGTCCATGCTTTTTCTTTCATGGGCCTCAAAGTTAATACCCCCAAGTTTACAAACCTAAACTAATCAGTTACAATAAATAATGAGCAGGTGATTATTAATGCAATATAAAAAAGATGAGTTGCGTGACACTATTTTAGCTGAATCAGAAAAGGAATTTTTAAAAAAAGGCTATCGGAACGCTTCCTTACGTCAAATTGCCAAAAGAAGCGGTATGACAATAGGCAACGTATATCATTACTTTGACAGCAAGGAGGCATTATTTAACGAACTTGTAAAACATGAACATGATGCCTTTATCTATATACTTAACCACCACTCTGATAGGGAACTAATGTCAAACACAAGTCAATCAGTCGATCTTACCGTCTGGAAACGATCGTTGCGCAGTTTCTTAGCAGAATTTAAGCCTATATTTACAAACAGGTTTTTAATCATGTTAGATATGAGCGAAGGAACGAAGTATGAGCACACAAAGGGGGAATTTGTTAAGTTTCTCAACGCCCACTTCCTTGAGCACCTTAAAAATCAACCAATAGTTTTTTCGCCAAAATTTGGCGAGCTTATTTCCAAACAGCTTATTGAGGGCGTAATAACAATACTTCGAACCATTACCGATGAAAATGAACGGCTTGATATGATGACCGACTTATTCTTATTTTATATTCTAGGGATTATGGGGATGGCAAAATGAAACAGAGCATTATCCATAAGGGACACCACCCCCATACTCAGAGGGCAGGCACCGTCTTAAATTCTCAATGTACTGTAACCAGGGGTAGTGTAAAGCGACCCTTTTAGAAGAGGATTAGTTTAGAAATAGGATAAGGTATTAGTTGTTATAATAATGATCAGATGATTATTTTTGGGGGGGAGAGCAGGATGCTAAGAGTAAAAAATTTACAATATAAGTATCATGGGGCTATAGAAAGCACACTTAAAGGGATTGATTTCAGAGTTTGTAAGGTGAATAATATTTAATAAATTTCTTGAGAATAGTCATTAAGGGGATACCACTTGCCTTCTACTGTATTTATTTAATGAATAAGGGAAACCAATTTAAGGAACAAATTCCGATTGATTCGGAACTTTCTTCCTTTCTATGTAATCTATTATTGATTCTTTCAGGATTCAAACGTTTATCTATATTGTCATCATTGGATTGATTGTCATTTATTACACAGCATTGAGTAGCATCAGAGGCATAGATTTTAATTAGCGACCAAATGCATTGTTTTAAAAGATTGGGAGAAAGATGGAAGGAGTGCGTGGTTTCCGTAATTGAGGAAACGATTTGAGTTTAGAAAAGGGTGTTGAAAGCCAGGAAAGAACATTAAAGAAAGATGTGAAATTAGTGTATATTACTGATTTTGAAATTGCATTAAGATTACTTTTAGCTTGTTTTTTTGGAGGTATTGTAGGCTTTCAACGAGAGAGACATGATAGTCCAGCAGGCTTTAGAACTTATATGCTTGTATTCTTAGGCTCAGCTTTAATCATGGTTTTATCAATGTATGGCTTTTCTGAATTTACCCCGGTTGTAGATCCTGCAAGATTAGCCGCTCAAGTGGTTTCGGGGATCGGATTTTTAGGAGCGGGAAGCATTATTAGGGATGGGGTATCCGTTAGAGGATTAACAACGGCTGCTTCTCTTTGGGTCGTTTCAGCGATTGGGTTAGCCGCAGGAGCAGGGTTTTATTATACTTCTCTCTTTGTTACAGTCTTAGTTTTCATGACCTTAGAGCATTCCATTGAAATATTGTTCTTTAGTGGTAAACAAATGTTTAAAGTAGTTACCGTAAATAGAAGTAATGCAATCCAGGATATTCATCGAGTTTTAGAATCGCATAAACTAACGACTCGTAATATTACGATCAAACTATTACAAGAAGAACAGAACAAAACAACGTTCGGATATACAGTTAAAATACCCTTTTATAAAATAAATATGAAACAAATTTTGAAGGAAATCGATAAAATTGATGGAGTTTATTCTGTGGAAAAAGGTTAAGTTATTATATTTTGTGGATTGATTCTTTGCAGCAGTCGGCAGCGAAACAGGGGCACGCGGGAAACAGGGGGACAGGTACAC
>JADQBO010000221.1 GCA_016278585.1 Desulfosporosinus sp. | reverse complement strand
TCTGCGAGAATTAATTCTCGTCCCATGTCGGCCATATAGAGGAGGATCCGATCCAGATCCTTTTCGGGGGCGATTAAAGAGACGTAATGGAAGATGATGCCTAACATTTGTTCGGGGGTAAGGGCTTCTTTTAGTTTAACCTCAAGATCCTGGAGTTCGTGCATATGACATCACTCCTCTTTACTTTAGCAACAATATGAGGGCAAGGATGGTTATATGGAAGACTTGATCCACCATGATACCTAACCACTGGTTTTTGCTTAGATCGGTATCCATGATGTGATGGACCCACCAAGTTACAAAGGTGCGGCGATCAAGAAGGCCATGGCCTAGAAACACAATTAATAATTGCCACCAGGCTAAGCCCCCAAACCCAATCCAGGAGATGAGTCCTATCACAAGTGTATATACCCCGGCGTGGACTACAAGGGGGAGCCATTTTGTCGCTTTATTGATGGCCATCCAGCTGGTTTGGAGGGGGTAATCCCCGAGGAGATGGGCTAATAATAAGAGATCAAAGGGACTCATACTTCAGCCTCATTTCTTGAAAACTCAGTTTTTTATCGTCATAATATCATTTTTGAGGTAGGATGTATATAAACAAAAATCTATGAATGACGTTTCAATGTTTGTGAAAAAAATATCCTAGAATAGAAAATTATTGAAGGATAAAATCAGTTAATGGAGAATATTCACATTTTAGAAAGGTATTAGAGGGTGGGAGGGGTCTTAGCGTGAAGAAACGATTATCGTTTCAAGTTTACGGTTTAATAGTTTGTATTATGGTACTAGTCTTACAACCCTATTGGGTTTTAGCGAATCAACCAGCAAAACAAGAACGGTTATACGGTAACAGTCGTTATCAAACGATGCTGCAAATAGCCCTTAAATTTCCAGACAAGGTAGACAATGTTGTCTTGACGACGGGGTGGAATTTTCCGGATGCTCTAGCGGGAGTGCCCTTTGCGCATCAAAAAAAGGGACCGCTTCTTTTGTTAGAAACTACTCCTGAATTGAGTCAAGAGACGTTTAAATATCTTAAAGAACATCTCGATAAATCAGGAAATATTTATATTCTGGGTGGGACGGTGGCCGTACCGGATAGTTTTATTGAGGCCTCGGTAAACTTAGGTTTTAAGCGTGAAAATATTCATCGGATTGCCGGACACGATCGCTATGACACGGCCTTAGCGATTGCTAAAGAGCTTAACCATTCGGGATCAGAGTTTTATCTCGTGCAAGGGGATAACTTTCCGGATGCTTTGTCTGCTTCGGTGTTAGCAGCGACCACGGGGTATGTTAGTGTGGAAAAATCAAATTATTATAAGTTGAAGGGCCAGGTAGTACCAGCCTCTCTAGGTGGAGTTCCTCTGATTTTACTCCCATCTAAGGATCCGATTCCAGAGTCGATCATTGATTATTTTAATGCAATTTCGAATAAAGTCACTGACTTAAAGCAAACCTTTCATGTGGTTGGCGGAACGGCTGTCATACCAGAGGATAGTCTGGAGCAGCTTAAAGCCCGGGTTACACGGATTTCCCCAAACGGTGTCGAGAGAATTAGTGGAGATAACCGCTATGCAACGATGGGGAAAGTAAATGGGTTAGAAAGGGCTTTTGACGCTTCTTGGCAAGAGGATGAAAATGGAGTCCCAATTCCAAAGATTTATCTAGCGTCTGGTGAGAATTTCCCAGATGCTCTGACAGGGGCGGTTCTGGCCGCTAAAAATCAGGCCCCCCTAGTCTTAGTCAATGATTCTTTGCCAAAGGAAACCAGCGAGTTACTTATGAGATATTGGCAGCGCAACCAAACAGGGAGAACTCGGGGGGCGATGGTTACGGCCTTAGGAGGGTCGAGTGTGATTTCGAATAAAACTCTCAATTCGGTTAGTTATATATTGAACTACGGGCAATCCCCCCTCGGAAAGCCTCAGGTACGGACGGTTGCTGGTTCGGGTAGCCTAGGCTATTTAGACGGTCAGAGCTCGGAGGCTGAGTTTGCAATGCCCTCAGGAATTGCACAAGGAATCGACGGAACGGTCTATGTTTCTGATACTTATAACCACCGAATTCGGGCGATATCTGGGGGACAGGTTACGACGATAGCGGGTGTTACTACGGTGAGTGATGAATACGGTCTGCCCGTCGGAGGGTTTTTAGATGGTCCGGTAAGTGAGGCGAGATTTAATCGACCAAAGGGTCTAATCGTAGATCCGAAGGGAAGGATTTATGTGGCGGATTCCGTTAATGGGGCAATACGTGTGATTGATAAATCGGGTTTGGTCACGACCTTGGTTAAGGGGTTAAATTCACCTTCCGATCTGGTCCTGGGGAAAGAAGGGGACCTCTATGTCACGGAAACCTTGAATCATCGTATTTTGCGAGTGGATAAAAGCGGGAAGTGGTCGGTCTTAGCCGGGGGAGGGTATGAGACGAGGAACAACTGGCTCTTCGGTGGTTATGCAGATGGGCATGGGGAGCAGGCCCAATTTAACGAGCCTTCCGGACTTACCCTGGGCGCGGATGGATCCTTATATGTGGTAGATACCGGAAATCAGAGGGTGCGTGTCGTCAGTCCGCAGGGCGAGGTGAGTACTCTGGCTGGATCGGGCAGCGCTCCGATTGTCGATACGACCTATTATAAGGGAGGATTTCAGGAGGGTTCTCTGATGGAGACTAAGTTCAACTTTCCGAGTGGTATAGCCGTTTCTGCGGAGGGGACAGTTTATGTAGCGGATACGTATAACCACCGTCTGAGGGAGATCAGCAAGTCAGGAGAGGTCAAAACCCTAGCTGGGAATGGTATTCATGGTAAGCAAAATGGATTACCAGAGCAAGTTCAGTTTGATAGCCCAGTGGCGGTTGAACTCACGCCTAATGGCGATCTCTTAATCATTGACCAGTTTAATAACTCGGTTCGATTGCTGGAATGGCAACCCTAAGGGAGTGTTTAGTAATGAAAAAAAGTTATGCCGTAATTCTTCTGCTCTTGGTGATGGGTTTTTTATACTATAACGAGGTTATGTATAATGCAGAACGTAGCGTGACGGATCGAGTGACGATTGAGCCGAGGACTGTGGATCCAAGAATCAAACTCTTGGTGATCGATGACGAGAGTCTGGATAAGGTGGGAAGATGGCCTTGGTCACGGACCATTATTGCGGAATTATCGGACAGGCTCTTGGCAAATGGGGCGCTTGCTGTTTGGCCGGATATTTATTACAGTGATAAAAGTCAAAATCCAGAGGAAGATCAGGCTTGGGAGAGGGTGGCCGCCAAGCATCCGAATCTGTTTCTGCCAGTGTATTTTGATTTTCAGACTCGAAAAGTAAATCAGCAGGTCGTGGTAGAAGGCTTGCAAAAATCGGTGATTCCCATTGATCCTAGGCAAACCGGGCATATTAATGTTATTCCAGATGATGACCGGGTGGTACGCAAGGTGATGTTGGGAATCACTCATGAGAAAACTCGGGTCCCGGCTATTAGTGTAAGATTGACAAATTTACTTCTACCGGCGGATCGCCAGGTGGTGTGGACCGAGGATAACCGCTGGCTGATGGGGGATAATTCTCTGCCGGTTGGACCTCAAAATGAGCTTTATTTTTCCTATGCGACGAAACCCCTTGATCAAAGCATTGAGACGATTCCCATCGCCAATGTCCTAAGTGGAGAGGTTGATCCTGCTTATTTTGCAGGGTCAGTGGTGCTGATAGGACCCTATGCTATG
>JADQBO010000402.1 GCA_016278585.1 Desulfosporosinus sp. | reverse complement strand
AACCCGGCTTCTACATGACCCACTGGGACCTGTGCATAGAAGGCAGCAAGGGCCGCCACAAAGGTAGTCGTTGTGTCTCCGTGTACTAAAACTAAGTCAGGGAGTTCATGTTCAAAGACTTCTGTCAAGCCCTTCAGTGCCCGGGTTGTGATTTCTGTCAAAGTTTGCCCCTGCTGCATAAGGTTGAGATCAAAATCAGGGACAATACGAAATAATGTTAATACCTGATCTAACATCTCACGGTGCTGAGCAGTTACAATAACTTGACAGAGGATTGAATCCTTCTGTCGCAGCGCTTGAATGACAGGCGCCATTTTAATGGCTTCTGGGCGTGTTCCAAAGACTACCATAACTTTTTTCCGCTTAATCACTCCTATTACTCCCTTCGAATAAAAGTAATCGTTGACCCAATAGCTATCGCCACTTATCTCCCCTTCTTAAGAAATGGATAAGTGGCGCCAAGCTCAGGATAAGTTAAACTTAAACGTTTCATTGACATAAAGCTTCACCCGATAAACTTCCTACATTAGAAGCGCGAAGAAACGGTCTTAGTTATAGGTTATAAGTATCTTCCCCAAAATTCACCAAATCCAACCCTGCTTCTTTGGCCATTTTAACGGCAAGCTGATCCGGATAAGAATGAGTATAGATCACTCGCTTTATCCCAGCATTAATTAATAATTTAGTGCATAGCACGCAAGGCTGATGCGTAGTATAAAGATCTGCTCCAGTAATAGCGACACCGTGCTTTGCGGCCTGAACCAAAGCATTTTGTTCCGCATGCACAGCACGGCAGATCTCATGGCGTTCCCCTGAAGGAACGCCTAAGCTCTGCCGTAAACAACCAACTTCGTCGCAATGTTGAAGTCCGGAGGGACTCCCGTTATATCCCGTACTTAAAATTTGTTTTTCCTTAACCATGACAGCTCCAACTTGGCGACGCAGGCAGGTCGAGCGCCCGGCTACCACTTGTGCCATCTGCATAAAATAACTATCCCAGCTGGGGCGCTTTACTTGTATCATCATTTCGTGCCAAATAGCCGGTCCCCTGCATCTCCGAGACCTGGCACAATATAACCATGATCATTCAACCGTTCATCCACTGCTGCAACAAAGATATCCACATCATCGTGGGCATTTTGCACAGCTTGAATTCCTTCTGGAGCTGCAATCAGGCACATTAGCTTTATATTCTTTGCGCCCCGATCTTTTAAAAAGGTGATTGCTGCTGCTGCTGAGCCACCCGTTGCCAACATAGGATCTATCACAATTAGATCACGCTCGGCGATATCAGGGGGTAATTTGCAATAGTATTCCACCGGGAGAAGAGTTTCCGGATCTCGATAAAGTCCGACGTGCCCAACTTTTGCAGCTGGAATCAAACGGAGCATTCCATCAACCATCCCTAATCCTGCACGAAGGATCGGAACCAAACCCACCTTCCGGCCTGAGAGCACCTTACTTTTTGCTATTGCCACTGGGGTTTTAACGTCAATTTCCTGCAGGGGAAAATCACGAGTTACCTCATAGGCCATTAACATCGAGACTTCCTCGACTAGTTCCCTAAATTCCTTAGAGCCTGTTTCCTCATCTCGGATTAGAGACAACTTATGTTGAATTAGAGGATGATCAAGTACTTGAATCTTCGGCATCGTTGGCTCTCCTAATCTAAATTAGTATATAAGGGAAACTCAGTGCATAGAGAACTGACAATTTCCCGCGCTTTTGACAGTTTATCAGGTTCATGGTGTGAGGTCAAGGCAAGGTCTATGGCTTCTGCTATCCGTTTCATAGCGTCAGCATTCATACCCCGGGATGTGGCTGCCGGGGTTCCAATCCGAATTCCACTGGTGACAAAAGGACTTTCCGTGTCAAAAGGAATCGTGTTTTTGTTTACCGTAATGCCTACTTCATGGAGGATATTTTCTGCATCCTTACCTGTAAGGTTTTTGGTCCGTACATCAACAAGCATCAAATGATTATCCGTTCCTCCTGAAACAAGGCGGAATCCTCGCTCAGTTAACCCTTGGGCTAAAGCCTTAGCATTCTCAACGATCTTTGTCTGATAGGTCTTGAAATCCGGCTGAAGGGCTTCCTTAAAAGCAACCGCTTTAGCCGCTATGACATGCATCAACGGCCCACCCTGAATGCCAGGGAAAATCGCCTTATCAATGGCTTTGGCATACTCAGCCTTACAGAGAATTAAACCACCCCGCGGTCCTCTCAACGTCTTATGGGTAGTGGACGTCACAAAATCAGCATAAGGCACGGGTGATGGATGTAATCCCGCAGCTACAAGTCCAGCGAAGTGTGCCATATCTACCATTAGCAAGGCTCCAACTTCATCCGCAATTTCGCGCATTTTGATAAAGTCTATGACCCTTGGATAAGCGCTCGCTCCAGCAACAATCATCTTTGGATGATGTTCATTTGCTAACTGACGAACCTGATCATAATCAATCTGTTCTGTTTCTGAGTCCACTCCATAAGGAATTACATTAAAATAAACTCCTGAAATATTCACCGGGCTCCCATGTGTCAAGTGACCCCCGTGGGATAAATTCATTCCAAGTATCGTGTCACCAGGCTTTAAAAATGCAAAGTAGACTGCCATATTAGCCTGTGATCCAGAATGAGGCTGGACATTAGCATGATCCGCACCAAAAATTTCCTTGGCTCGTTCACGTGCTAAGTCTTCGACCACATCGACAAACTCACACCCGCCATAATACCTTTTACCAGGATATCCTTCAGCGTACTTGTTGGTTAGAACAGATCCTTGAGCAGCCATTACTGCCCGACTAACAAAGTTTTCGGACGCTATTAGCTCGATTGTATTACTCTGACGATTCTCTTCTTGCTCGATGGCTTTAGCGACTTCGGGGTCCTGGTTTTTTACCCATTGATTAATATAATCCATGTTGGTTTCACTCCTATCAAAATTTTTGTAAGGTGTACGCAAAATTGGGCCTTTATTCGCCCTAGTTTTAGGTTAAGCATACATAGCCCGTGGTCCACCGATAAGGCGTGGTCGTGTGCGTGCTAGTGTCAAATGCGCTTCACCTATTTCCTTAACATGTATGCGAATGGGTATTGCTACTGGTCTAAGGTGCATACCGATAAATGTATCTCCAATATCAATTCCGGCATGTCCTTGGATTTGTTCTACCATAACTGGTGAAGAAAACGATTCCCATGCTTTTACAGTCATTGCACCCCCTGCATGCTGAGCTGGGCGTACCATAACTTCTTCTAAACCATAATGATCTAGACAAGCCTTTTCTACCACTAACGCACGGTTAATATGTTCACATCCCTGTACTGCCAAAAATATCCCTTGCTGTTGAACTCGTTCTAACAAAGGAGGAAGCAATACCTCAGCAGCTTCTAAACTGCTCCCCTGCCCAATTCGTTGACCGATAACCTCACTTGTGCTACACCCTAAAATAAGAATTTGCCGCGAACGCAAATCAGCCTTCAAAAAGAAGGCATCCAATACATCTTTCCATGCTTTGGCTATCTCCTGAAAATTATCCCCAACATTTTTATCCATAAACTAGCATTCCTCCTCTCCTTTGTTATTAGTCGAACCAAGTATGTATTAAACTAAATCTCTTCGCCTCGTTCAATATCAGACATCAAACTAACGCGGTGGGCATGTCGACCACCAGAAAATTCTGTTTTCAAAAAGATGTCGACAATGTCTAGAGCAAGCCCTCCACCAACCACCCGGG
>JADQBO010000162.1 GCA_016278585.1 Desulfosporosinus sp. | reverse complement strand
TGTTTGCTTTGCTCCAAAACGAATCTGCTTTATTCTACATATGTTTCAGACTTCTCCTTCAGGAAACTCACAAAGCCATGTAATCCTCCTACATCATCAAGAACAAATACTCCGTCCTTATGAATGCATACAGGTTTATGCTTTGTCAATACTGTCGCTTTTGCATCTAATAGTTCATCTTTTGAAATATAGCCCTTTTGAAGTAATTCCTTGCAATCCTTTTCCTTAGTAATGGTTATTGTCCAATCATCTCCAAAATCATAATTGTAGATTAGTTTATCTGTTACCGGAAAAATATCATTATCAATACAAAAGTCATCCTCCTTGAAAGCCAGAACCTTTGCTACTTCAAGTCGTTCAAGTAAACTCTCTGTTCCACCCTCCATAATTATGGAATTGTTCATTTCTTCCAGAGTCAATTCAATAAGTGGTGCTTTTTTTAGAATTCGTGGTTTTGCTTTATCTTTTCCCTTGCTCCTATTCATATAATCTCTAAAAGATTCCTTAACCTCAAGAATTGGAAAACGCTCAATTAATTGTTTAATGTCATTTTGAGCATATTCAAAATCTTCCATAATACCATGGAAGAAGTATGGTCCTGTATACTTTTTCTTAAGCCATGTTTTTATGCTCCCACTTTGGTAGTCATCATCCCAAAAAACATCATGCTCGGACTCACCAGGTGGCTGAAAAAGTATACCCACTAAATCAGTCCAGCCTTTTACCGTTCCTCCAGTTAACCTGTTATAGATTTCCTCAGGCAGCACGAATCTGCGTAAATGAGAATTCTGCCAGCCAAATAATCTCTGTATGGCATAGTGCAAATTATGAAGGGGCATATCTGATGGAATTAAAATATCTCTGTAGATTGAGTCTCCTGTTGATGATTCTCCGTATTTGCGTAGTATCATTTTCTCTGCGTCGTCCGAATGGTCATTTTTTAATTCCAAATGAAGATGTACTGCTTTAATCGCATATGTATTGTTATAACAATCATTTGTCATGAACTTTTCCTTTCTTATTGACAAATTATTTTTCTCATCTTTATTTATTGCCCTGTTTACAAACTTTTCACGGGCAATATTAATTCTTTTTCTATATACTTTACTCTTTTTAGCATCTGTTGTTAGTTCCGGACCAGCATAAAGATTTTTTTCATATGGTAAGAATGCAGTAACTCTATTTGTTGTTGTTTTCAATTCAGTAGCAATTTCTAAAATACTCTTACCTGCACTTCTCCTTTTTCCAACCTCTAAGCTAAAATCCGTTTTATATTCCCCTAATGTAATAAGAATTTTTCTAACCTTTGCATATGAAATTTTCAGTTCATCAGCTGTTTTCTGCAAAGAAGCGGTTTTTTTATAAAATTTTAATACTTCCTGCATAAATACTAATGTAGTTATTGTTTCATTCAGTTGTTTCTACCCCCTTCTAAAAGTAGTGTCAATACACGGTTTGGTTTTTCATTAAAGCTCTTTGAAATAGAACACAAGCTGCTTCAAAGCATTATTTACCAACCTTTCCTGGGAGTTCTTACATCAAACAACCCGGATGTTTGTAATACTTGTGTAATCTCACTCTTAAATGCTGAATGCCTGGGATATTTGTTCCTATATCTTTCGATCAAATCAATACCTTCCTGCTTTTCTTCCCTGTTGGCTAATGTTTCAGCCATTGCAACCAAAAGTCCTGCTGCTTTATAATAGTTTCCCCGATGCTGGTTACTGACAATTGCATCTATCCTGTGCCCTATTTCATCAGTACACCATTTCAGATAAAACTCCGCTTGCTCACCAGATAATTGTACAGATTCCTTGATACCGTTAATGATTTTCTTGTATTTTTCGATATACTCCTTTTCTGCATGATTATTCGTGTTTCCAATCGCTTCGTCCCACTGTTTAATAAGTACTTTTGAATGAATTCCTTCCTTCGATAATAGGACCATTATAAAAGTGACAAATACAGGCTTGGGATTTTCACTGGAACTCCACCCAAGCGGACCATTACCTTTGCACATTTCAAATACCTTTTCAAATCTTCCGCCTAGAAGCAAGGCATTGAATAAAACCCCCTCGGATACAGAAGAAGTATTTTGCTCTCTGGTGTTGTAGTTGTTTGCAGGTATCCTGCTTTTACCTCGAAGTTCAATAATCCTTTGTTCAGCTTTATCCCGTACTTCTTCAAATCTGCCACATTCCATAGCAGTAATATACAAATCCAGTAAATATTTTATAGAAGGATTGGAATAAAAGCATTCTCCATACCCCTCCAGTTTCAACTTATTATCATTGAGCTTTTCCCCTATTCTTGAAATGGTTTCCACTACCTCAGCCCTTACTGTATAATCCCGTGGAATTCTGGACATGCCTTCTCTGGCAACCTGAATGACGGATTCTGTATCTTCTTTGATCTCTAAAGCTGCAATCCAATCAATATATGCTCTGGGATATTTATCCGAATATTGTCTTGCAAATTCAGAAATAGCAGGAATACCGCCTTTTATCAATACAGCTTCCCTGAGTAATTCACTGATGTCCGTTCCACTTCGATTTATTAAGAAGTCAATCCATTCCACCAAAAAATCATCAAAATCAGACAACAAAGAGTCTAAAGCATTCATCATGTTTCTCAATCTAACTTTACGAGCCAGATACCCATATTCATTCATTGCTTCATACAACAAAGCCTGCCGTTCTTCGGAAGCGGAGTTCATATATACAGACCTGAGGAAGAGTGCAACCTGCTCATCCATATCGACTTTCAACATATTGCTGCAATCAGGGTCTCCCGGAAGATGCCCGGGTTCCTGTCCCATCTCCAATATATCAAACAGGCTGCTATAGGCTTCTTCAGCAAGCTTATATTCCCCTTGCAATAATAAGCTTCTGGCTTGCAGAAATAATCCGTCCATTTCCTCCGCCCAGCTTTCATCACCCCAATCCCTTTCATCATGGATATCTTCATCCCAGCCCCATCCATCGCAGTATTCGCCATCTTCAACCCTTTGCGCAAATACTTCTATCTCATCCATCAATGTCTCTGCATCAGATATAACTTCCTCCATCTGCCTGGGAGGCGTTAATTTATCCAGAAACTCCTGCCTCTTCGAAGGATGCTCCTCGCTGGCCCAGCTTAAAATCAGATTCCAGAAATCTTCATTGGAAAGATTCCTCAAACGAGCCCTTGTTTCTTCCATAAATTCCTTGTAGCTTAATACAGTCATGCCGCTTCTCCTTCTTTTTACCACAATACTATTCATCCAGCATCAATTTATTTTTTGAGTTTTTTAGTTGTTTTATCTGTTCCCTCTCAATCTCTGTAATACTACGGGTTGGCGTGGGCATTTCTTCCGGCAATGTGCCTCCTACTCGTTTGATTGTACCCCGCACCTCACTTCGTACAATGAAGTGTACTTCATTTGCCGCGTCAGCAGTGGAAATTCCGTCTTTTTTAAGTTTTTCTTCTGTTTGAGATATTCTGAATAGGTTGGCTATCAGTTCTGTGCTGCTCATAAAATCAAGAATTTTTTCATTCTCTTTAAGATCTTTTTTTGTATGAATTCCCGCAACAGTTAATCCACCATAAAGCCCCATGTATCCGGCATTTTGAAATGTCGCATATTCCTCGTTGGTTTTAACTCCTGCAGCACTCCTTTGTTATTTTTCATTTGAATTAATTTCTATCCCCTATCAAATACTTTTACGTAATCCTCATATATAAAATAACGGTGCCTTGATTCCTGGATTCCCGTCATCTCATAACGAGGCAGGCGGGGCAACCCCCAAATCCGAAT
>JADQBO010000084.1 GCA_016278585.1 Desulfosporosinus sp. | reverse complement strand
AATATTGGGACACTGTTAGGAGTATCGCGTAAAGCAGGACTTCTCGATAAAAATGGACAGTTACCACGGGCTGGAAAAGCCTTAATGGCAGACTCTTTCGGGACAATGTTTGGAGCCGCTGCAGGAACTCCTACTGTAACTTCTTACATCGAAAGTGCTTCCGGTGTAGCTGAAGGTGGAAGAACTGGATTGACTGCAGTCACAGTCGCAGGTTTATTTATAGTATCACTTATCTTTGCTCCCCTTGTTGGATTAATTCCAGGAGAAGCAACTGCACCTGTCCTTATATTGGTAGGTACCATGATGATGACCGAAGTAGTTCATATTAAGTTTGATGACTTTACAGAAGCATTACCCGCTTTTTTGACCATTATTATGATGCCTTTAACCTCCTCTATCGCTCAAGGGATTGCGTTTGGGTTTATGTCTTATACGATTATCAAATTGCTTGCTGGAAGGCATAAGGAGAATAATCCAGTCTTGTATATCTTCACAATTCTCTTTACCATTCACTTTATAATTGGTGGAGGCCATTAAACAACTCTAACATGACTAGGAAAGATGTGCATTTACCGAGATTCGATGTGGGATGTTCGAAGTTTCGAATATCACACATCGAACCTCGCGTGTTGCATGCTTGGCGCTTTTCGGTCTGAGAAGTGCTCTTTTGGTAATAAGTGGAAGGGTGGAAATAGGATGCGTGTACTTTTTAAAAATGCGACTATTGTAACCATGAATGCTCAACGAGAGGTTATCAAGGGCGATCTGTTAGTAGATGGCTCTCAGATTGTGGCGGTCGGAGGAGTTATTGAACAACCTGCCGATCAAGTCATTGAACTACACGGTGATTTACTGATTCCCGGCCTGATTCAAACCCATATCCATCTTTGTCAGACTCTATTTCGAGGGCAGGCAGATGATCTGGAATTATTAGACTGGCTCAAACAAAGAATTTGGCCTCTAGAAGGTGGGCATGATCCTGAATCCTTATATGATTCTGCGTTATTGGGTATTGGAGAGTTGTTCCTTGGAGGGACAACGACGATTGTTGACATGGAAACTGTGCATCATACGGAACATGCTTTTGAGGCTATTCTTGCCAGTGGTTTGAGAGCCCTGAGCGGGAAGGTCATGATGGATGATTGCAATGGAGATATTCCTAATTCCTTACGAGAGGTGACGGAAGATTCTGTGCAAGAAAGCGTCGATTTATATGAGAAATATCACGGTAAAGGAAATGGGCGCCTCGAAGTTGCGTTTACACCTCGTTTCGTTATTTCCTGTACCGATACATTATTAAAAGAAGTCTCGCGAATTGCTCATCAAAAGAATGCTTTTGTGCACACTCATGCTTCAGAAAATCGTTCGGAAATTGAGTTAGTAGAGAGTACGCGAGGGATGCGTAATATTGTTTATCTGGATAAAGTGGGTTTAACTGGCCCGAAATTAATTTTAGCTCACTGTATTTGGTTGGATGAGGCAGAAAAAGAAATTCTAATTCGGACTAAGACACGAATCTCACATTG
Organism: Desulfosporosinus sp.; assembly: GCA_016278585.1. Taxonomy (GTDB): domain Bacteria; phylum Bacillota; class Desulfitobacteriia; order Desulfitobacteriales; family Desulfitobacteriaceae; genus Desulfosporosinus. The sequence goes on along the minus strand of JADQBO010000084.1, from coordinate 2,289 downwards.
TCCTTCTTCAAATTTGAAGTTGGCCTCAGGAATAGCACCGATTCCGGAGCTGATGAAACGAGGGGCAGAGGCTTCCCTGAGTGCGGATGGGGCACCTTGTAACAATAACTTGGACGGATTTAAAGAGATGCGTCACGCGGCCCTGATTCAGAAACCTTTACATGGACCGACGGTCATGCCTGCGCGAGAAGTTTTTGAGCTGGCAACCCTTGGTGGTGCTCGGGCCATCGGACATGAACATGATCTGGGAAGTCTGGAAGTTGGAAAAAAAGCGGATTTAGCAGTTGTTAGCTTACAGGGCTTACACACTTGGCCAAATGAGAAGGTTGATGTATATTCACAATTGGTTTATCAGGCGGTCTCTTCTGATGTACGTCTCACAATGGTGGATGGACAAATCGTCATGAAAGATCGGCAACTGTTAACGATTGATGTTCCAAAGCTTAAGATTAGCTCGACTCGTAGTTTGAATCGAGTCCTGGAGCGAGTAGGGCTTGCGTAGAAGAACTTAAATGACGCAGCGATCGCGCGGGATAGAGGGCCAAGTGTCCCCAGCAGCCAGGGATGGCCAAAGGGACGGCAGGTAAGGATGTTCGAGCGCTCCTTGTAAGGGTGGGCTCTATCTAATGGTAGAAAGCATCCCTCCCTGTTGCCCTAATCCAGTTATCCTTTAAGCTTGGCGCTCGGCCAAGTTTTTTCTTACTGTCAGAAAGCATAAACTTTCGTTATATACTGCAGGAATGCTTAATCCGTGCGAAGACAGTGTCTGCAAGAAGGGTTAATCCGTGCGAAGACAGTGTCTGCAAGAAGGGTTAATCCGTGCGAAGACAGTGTCTTCGTGTGTGTGTGTGTGTGTGTGTGTGGGGGCCAGCCAAGTTTTCTTTATTTAGTATCTCTGATGAAATGGAGTGTTAAGTATGTCGAGCTTTAAGCAAAGAATGGATGAGGCCCGTGGACTTGTCGAGATTGATTTGGTTCTGAGGGGAGCTAAGTTAGTTAATGTCTTCTCAGGGGAAATCCATGAAACGGACATCGGGGTCCATCAAGGTCACTTTGTCGGAATTGGAAAATTCGAGAAAGCAAAGAGGGAACTAGATTTATGCGGAAAGTATGTTGTTCCTGGCCTAATTGATGGACATGTCCATATTGAAAGCTCGCATCTTTGTCCGGAGGAGTTTTGTTCGCTTCTTCTTTCTCACGGTGTAACAACCGCTGTTGTTGACCCGCATGAAATTGCCAATGTTTTAGGGACTCAAGGAATTCAATATATACTGGATAGTGTCGACAGGCTGCCATTTAATACCTTTGTTGCCCTTCCTTCTTGTGTTCCTGCGACAGAACTAGAAACTTCAGGGGCTAGACTCGGGGCGAAGGATTTGGTTAAATTCGTCACTCATCCTAGAGTAATCGGCTTAGGAGAAGTAATGGATTATATGGGGGTAATCCAAGCTGAACCAGATATGGTGGAGAAGTTGAAACTTCCTCTGCCCTTCTTAGATGGGCATGCTCCTGGAATATCTCCGCAGGATCTTAATGCTTATTTTCTAGCTGGAATTCATACTGAACATGAGTGTTCTACCATTGAAGAGGTCAAAGATCGCTTGCGACGAGGTTTTTCGGTTATGCTTCGTGAAGGTAGTGCTGCCAAAAATCTCCTGGACCTTCTGCCGGCAGTTACTCCCGAAAATTCCGGACAGTGCTTGCTAGTGACAGATGACCGTCATACCATTGATTTATTCGAAGAAGGAAGTATAGACCATCTCGTTCGCTTGGCAATTGGGGCAGGTATGAATCCAATACGGGTCATTCAAATGGCAACGATTAATACGGCACGGGCAATCGGGCTCTCCAGCTTGGGTGCAGTGGCTCCAGGCTATCAAGCGGATTTTGTAGTGTTAAACGACCTGGAAAGTTTTGATATAGAGGAAGTTTATTGGCGCGGGTTAAAGCAAAGTGGAAAAGGAGAACGTCCTCGGTTTTCACGTCTAACTGTACCTCCAGTAGATAGTGTTCACCTCGGAAACTGGTTTCCATCAAAACTTAGAGTCTCAGCAGATAGTGAACTTAAAACGACTCATACTCATACTTTAACCTGTGCTCAAGTTCGGGTTATCGGGGTTCAGGAGCATTCGCTGGTTACGTCTGCCCTGATACGAAAGCTTCCGGTTAGGGATGGACTTGTACAAACGGATCCTAAACAAGGAATTGCTAAACTAGCGGTTCTAGAACGTCATCACGAGACCGGGAATCTCGGTGTCGCATTCGTCGAGGGACTGGGCCTGAAATAAG
>JADQBO010000378.1 GCA_016278585.1 Desulfosporosinus sp. | reverse complement strand
CCGATCTACGGAACTCCCCATCGTTTAGACCTTCAGGATAGATAATACAGCTCAAGGTTGGAGCAGCGACCGCTTCCTCCGCGAGGGGTTTCATGCCATAAACTTTCAGACCGGCTCTCACAGCACGCCCTAGAGCAAAATGCCGACGATAACGGGCATCCAGTCCTTCCGCCATAACCAGCTCCATGCCCTTATTGAAAGCATAAATCATGTTAACCGGGGGCGTAGCAAAGTATTTCACAGGGTCATTCATGACTGGCTGCCAATTCTTAATATCTGTATAGTACCCCATAACAGAATCCATCGCTTCCCGCGCAGCTAAAGCCTTCGACCCGAATGCTACAATTCCAAGTCCTGGTGGAACTCCAATTGCTTTCTGAGATCCAGTCAACACAACATCTATCTTATAATCTGGGTGACCATATGCTTTTTGCATATCCTCTTCTAAGGCAGCCGAAGCACATACGCCATCAAGAATAAAGAGAGCTCCCGCTTTTTTAACCACTGGAACCAATTCTTCAACATTTGCCATCACTCCAGTTGACGTGTCAACATGAGTCACAGTTACTGCCTTGAAACCGCCCTCGGCTAATTTTTCTGCCACTAATTCCTTGCTGATCTGCTGGCCCCACTCCGCTTGAAGGGTTTCGACTTGAATCCCAAAAACCTTTGCCAACGGGATAAAGCGGTCACCAAAATAGCCATGGCTAACAACTAATAGTTTTTCTCCAGGAGCTACAGTATTAATAATGGCCATTTCCATTGCTAGAGTGCCTGAGCCTGCAATGACAAAAACCTCTCCATCCGTATTATACAATTGTTTACTTAACTCTAAGCTATTCTTAAAAATCTTGGCAAATCGAGGATCTGTGTGCCCCATTGTCTCACTGGATAGAGCATCATATATTTCATCCACTACCGGTGTAGGCCCTGGGACAAGTAACATTTCTTTATTACGCAAAGTGTTCTTCCTCCTTATTGTTTAAGTCTTTTTATAGTTCCTAAGAGTATAATTTTTTATATAATTATTTTTAAATATTTTCTGAAAGATAGTTCACAACATCCCTGGCCGTTGCTTAAAGCTATCGCTAGTAAAAGTTTTTAATAATCTATCCACAATAACATTAAGTATATTGTCTGAGTACGTAAATCAATTCACAAGACTAAGGACCTTATTACAAAGATTAATCGACGTTTCAATGTCCTCCCTTCGTTGGCACCGTCATGTATGGAGTTTTAACAAACGTTCTGACTAAAGCTATTTTACATGTGTACATAAAGAGACCCAAGCTGATAGGTTTCTACTCAATAGAGTGAGAGAAACCTATCAGCTTGGGTTTTTAAATCGCATTTACCCAATTGGTATACTCCAAATACAGATACAGATACTGCTTCCTAGATAAGCAATAATTCTGTTTAATTTGGCTTCGTTGCCTTAAGGTACACTTTCGCTCATAGTCGGACGATTTACGGTGTCCGGTAGAAACTTGCAGACCATATCACTGCTACTATATGAACTAATATTCACTTGTTGTACTTATAGTTTACAAGAAATTCGGACGTAGGTCAAGATTTTTTCGAACGATTACAATGTTGATTCAAAGAACGTTCGAAAGTCTATGTACTTGCCAAGATTTTCTGGATTTTTGCATATTGGGCTTCAGCCTCATCCTCATCAATAAACCATAGTGACCCCTGTTCTTCCGATTGACTGTTAAACGTATGGATCAAACCGCCCGATAAAGCTTTTTTACCCCAAGCAACGAAAAACTGAGCCGGAGAATTAACGGGATTAACCCCGGCACCATAATAAACTGGGATTCCATTCACCTTAGTATTCTCAAAGACATTGGCCTTCGTCATTCCACAAGGATTATCCATTTATTCCCCTTCTTCCATAAATCTTAATCTATTTAGGTATTACCTAACTTGTTTAATCTTCTAACATTCTCCTGTATAATTTAAGGTAAATATCAAAGTTGAATGTTAGTGTAGCGAACATTCTTGTTCATAGTACTTTAAACTATAACGCAAATAGTCTATAATATCAGCATATTAATTGGAAATAATACATGGCAATGGTCAAATGAATTGGGGGAGTTGGATGTATACTCAGGCTTATTCACCAGAACAATCTGCCTTTGGCAAACTTGAAAATGGTCGTGATGTACTAATACTATATGTAAAGGAATTCAGCCAACAAGTACAGGCTGTCAACCAATCCGGCCTTTCTATATATACTTATCATTGGTTTTCAACGGAACTTAAAGATGCCTATGTCCTACAAGTAACATGGGAAAATGAAATTCACATTGCTATCCGCTTTAACTCTCAGCATTTTGGCCTAATTGACCAATTACTGCAACCAAAGGATGTTATCCTCACAACGACTCCCATCTCTCTCCTTATGGAAAAGGCCCAAACAAACCAATATAACTTCATCGAATTCAACGATGTTCTAACGTTCAGTAATTTATCGTTCGCAGCACCCGATTCAGATTACCAAAGTTAGGGTACTTGTGTATAGGCAAAAGAATTTGGTTGCAATATTCTAGGTCTATCGTATAATAATTACAGAATTGGCAACGAGGCCTACCTGTTTTTCAGGTAGGTCATTTTTAATTTAAGAGGTGTGTCTACATGGCAAAAGAGAACCTAGTTATCGATACTTCAGTCTTACATTTAAAGCATCTTAAGGCTGCCCAACTAGCGATTAGGGGAGAAACTTATGGTTATATTTTTGAAAAGGATACAATGGGTGCTAAAATTTACGGATATGCCCATACACGAGGTTACAATGCCTATCAAGGAAAGGGCTGGTCTGCTCTTGTCAGTGAAACCCTGTAGCTGAAATATGCTCCCTTATTTCAGTTTCAAAGGTTAAGCGCGAGATTGAAGACGCCTTTTCACACTTGGATATCGGTCAAGATCCGTATGAGGAAGAAATTTACTCCCACTGAACTTGTCCATAAAAGCGGCATTAGCATTTAATTCAAAATAAGTTACCTTCCCTGCGATACTTTCTGCTTCCAGACGCTTTGTACGGGATAGTAGTACTTGTCGAGCAGCTTCACCTGAACTATTACCCAATCGTACAATTGCTGAACGGGGGAGATCTGGGTACAGACCTATTGTAATCGCTGACTCAATTGGTAAATACTGACCAAATGCCCCGGCAGCATAAAAACGACTTATTTCTTGCCAAGCACAGCCAACGTTTTCCATTAATAGATCCGTAGCCGCATTAACTGCCCCTTTAGTGGCCATAAAATTATTAATGTCAATCTGCGAAACAACAATGTCCTCCCCTGATGCTGCTTCATGAGCTGGGACAACGACAAACTCCTGCTGTCCATTCTGAAAACGAGCGGTTCGATTAATGAAACCGCTAAGGAAAAGTTCGGCGAGTGTGTCCACCAGGCCTGAGCCACAGATACCACGAGCGGGGAGATTACCAATCGTTGAATAATCCACCCAGCCAGTCTTAGGATCTATGGAAACATGATCTACTGCTCCTGGTTCTGCTCGCATACCATAAGCTGTAACCCCACCTTCTAAAGCCGGTCCGGCAGCACCTGCACAAGCGACAAGCCACTCTTTATTGCCTAATACGATCTCCCCATTCGTACCAATGTCCACAAATAAGGAAACGTCCGATTCTTGATGCATCCCACTCACTAATATTCCCCCGATAACGTCACCACCAAGATAACTACCTATGCTTGGCAGACAATAAACTGGGGCTAAGGGGTGAATGTCGAGGCCTATTTCTCTTGCTGGAATCAAGCCTGGATTGTTAACAACTGGAGTATATGGAG
>JADQBO010000194.1 GCA_016278585.1 Desulfosporosinus sp. | reverse complement strand
CTGCCCGCCTATATCAGGGTTTATCTTACTGATTGGAGCTGCGAAAGTTGAGTTATAAAGTTCCCAATATCCCTTCTATAAGATGGGGTGTTCTTCGTACCTTCAGAGGGGAGACATCATCCTTCTAAGATAGTTTTACATAATTTACTAAGGATTAATAAAATTGTTAAAAGGCATAATACGATTGTGATGGAGGTAGATGAATATGACTATTGCTTCTCAAGTTAAACAAACTATAGCGAGTTTAAAAGGTGCCCGTGGAACCTTAAGAGTGTATAGTACTCAAACCAGAGATGATGAAACCCGCACTGTGTTTACCGGCGCACTCGAAGAAACTAATATAATTATCGAAGATTTGGAAAAAAGATTGCAGACTCTTGAATTTGCAGAACCTCAATATAAAGGAAATTAAAAGGGAGTAAAAGGTAGGTGTACATATGCAGGAATCGGCACAGATACTTTTAAAGTCATTGGCTTTGTTTTTTTTGGTATGGGCTGCTATTAGGGTCATGGGCAAGCGAAATATGAGTCAGATTACTCCGTTTGGTTTTGTAGGTTATATCGTGATAGGCATAGTAACGTCACTAATTTCTTTAAACATCATCAATCTAATCTATGGTTTTATCACATTACTAGTATGGGTAGCGTTTCCTATAGCCCTGGATTATCTCTCCATTAAGAGCAAAGTAATGCATGAGTTAATCAACGGGAAGGAAGCCGTGTTAATAAAGCATGGCAAGATTATGGAAGAAAATCTTATGAGCGTACGGATGACAGGAGAAGATCTCTTAGCTCAACTTCGTTCAAAGAACGCCTTCAACATGGCGGATGTTGAATTTGCGGTAATGGAAACAAACGGTACCATAAATCCCTACTTAAAGTCAGATAAAAAACCAGTTACCCCACACGACCTGGGAATAAAGGTTGCTCCTCAAGCTGAGCCTCAAACTGTAGTTCTAGATGGAAACATGTTAGAAGAACCTCTTGCTTCCTTAGGCCTTACTCCACAATGGCTTAGTACTGAGTTCGATAAAATGGGAGTTTCCTTAGAGAACGTCTTTCTCGGTCAAGTCGACTCTTCGGGGGATTTATATGTAGACCTTTTCGATGATGCCGTAGAACTTCCACAACCAAAGGTGAAAGAAATGCTTTATGCTACCCTTGAAAAAGTCCAGGCTGACTTAGCAACGTTTTCCTTACAAACAGAGAACCCTGGAGCCAAAGCGATGTATTCTCAAAATTCCCGGAAACTCGAAGAACTCCTCAATAAATTACGTCCTTACTTATTGCATTAAGAGGTGCTGGAATGTCAATTAAAAAGAAAAAAGAACTTTCCCCTACCCAACAAGAATATCAACAGTTTGCCCAAGAAAGAGAGCCAAAACGGCCTATTGTTTTGAACTGTATAAAAGCTTTTATCGTGGGAGGTCTTATTTGCACCTTTGGTCAACTTTTGCAGATGTTCTTTATTAAGTATTTCCACTTTTCTAAGGAAAGTGCGGGAAATCCTGCGATAGCAGTAATCATTATTATCACCGTGTTGTTAACAGGGTTGGGTGTTTTTGATCATATTGCCCAGTTTGCCGGGGCAGGTACTGTTATACCAATTACAGGTTTTGCTAATACCATTGCTTCTGCTGCAATTGAACACCGAAGTGAAGGTTACGTTCTGGGAGTTGGAGGAAACATGTTTAAACTCGCAGGCCCTGTCATTGTTTATGGCGTTTTTTCAGCGTTTGTCGTGTCTCTCGTCGTTATAAGTTTAAGAGCATTGGGTGTGATGTAAATGTTAAAAGGTCATCAGACTTGGGTTTTTGAGTCAAAACCTACCATTATAGCTTCGGCTGCAATAGGAGGACCTTATGAGGCAAAAGGTCCCCTAGCTCCTGATTTTGACCTCCTCCATGAGGATATCCGACTTGGTCAGGATAGCTTTGAAAAAGCGGAACAAAAGCTGCAGGAGCAGGCCTGTGAGACAGCCATTAAAAAAGCCAAAATGAAAAAGGAAGACATACAGTTTTTACTGAGCGGAGATTTAATTAACCAGATTGTTCCCAGTAGTTTTTCTGCACGTACTTTAGGGATTCCTTATCTTGGACTTTATGGTGCCTGTTCTACATCTATGGAAGGGTTATCTCTGGCATCCCTGCTTATTGAGAGTAAATTTGCTAAGAATGCATTAGTTTGCGTATCCAGTCATAATGCTGCGTCTGAAAAACAGTACAGGTATCCAACTGAGTATGGCTCTCAAAAACCGCCCACAGCCCAGTGGACAGTCACGGGATCCGGTGCTGCGCTGCTTTCTGACCAGGGAGACGGTCCTAGAGTGGCTGCCTCAACTATTGGGCGTGTTATTGATATGGGCCTTTCTGATCCGTTTAATATGGGTGCGGCAATGGCTCCAGCAGCTGTTGACACACTTGAAGCGCACTTTAGGGATTTAAATCGAGATCCCAGTTACTATGATCTAATTGCTACGGGTGATCTGGGGCGAGTTGGGCATAAAATTGCGGGTGATTTATTGAAGAAACATGGGCTCAACATACCGGAAGAAATCCTCACAGATTGCGGTATTTTAATCTACAACGAAGATCAACCTGTCGTTATGGCAGGAGGAAGTGGATGTGGTTGTTGTGCAGTAACGACCTTTGGGCACTTTCTTAATCGAATGCGTAAGGGAGAGCTAAAGAAGATATTAATAGTAGCAACAGGCGCTTTACTTTCTCCTATGTCCTACCAACAGAAAGAAAGTATCCCTTCTATTGCCCATGCTGTAAGCATTGAGATCTAAAGGAGATGTCTTAAAATGGAGAAATTGTTATGGGCTTTTATCATTGGTGGATTGATTTGCGTTATCGGTCAGATAATGCTCGATGGGTTTAAGTTAACGCCTGCCCATACAACAAGTACTTTAGTTGTAGTGGGAGCCATTCTTGGAGGGTTTGGTCTTTATGAACCCCTAGTGGAGTTCGCTGGTGCAGGAGCTACAGTGCCCATAAGTAGTTTTGGTAATTCACTAGTAAAGGGTGCATTGAAGGAATTCGAATCCACTGGTCCGATTGGAGTCCTAACCGGCATCTTTCAGATAACCAGTGGAGGTATATCTGCAGCCATTATCTTCGGTTTTATTGGGGCCCTTGTATTTAAACCCAAAGGTTAAAACTCTTGATTATTGTTTTAAAGGAGGTGATAAAAAACATGACCGTTGGAACACAAATGCAACAAGCTATTGCTACTGTTCAGAATGCAGCTGCCACAATGAAGACGTTTTCTTTAGAAACTCAGGATCAACAAGCTAAACAGTCGTTTGAACAACTCGCTCAAACGTTTGATTCGGCTCTCAATGAGTTAAAAGGGAGAGAGCAGTACATTGAAAATCAAGAACCACAGTATAATCAATAATTGAACGAGTAAAGATAAAGCAGAATTGTTTGCTTTATCTTTACTCGTTTAGGCCGTACTAACTTTAAATACTTAACCAATGCCATCATCTAAGCTGATCGAATAATTGTAAATTATTAAGGCAAATTTCTTAAAAAAATAAAAATGTAACGAGATTTTTTAGAGTTAAGGTGGTAAAATGTATTAAAAAGTTAGTAATACTTATTACGTATAACTATTAATATTTATGGTTTTAATTAAGTCTAAAATTTTAACTTTGATAATTTCTGAGAGGTGTTATATGCCAGATATACCAAGGATAAGTAACGAACAACTATCGTCCAAAGCCCACAAGGTATTGTTATCGATGCTCCGCGAAGGCGCTTTTGACCAGATTGGCAAGTTGCCACCAGAAGAAATTCTAGCCCAAAAGTTAGGGATAAGC
>JADQBO010000090.1 GCA_016278585.1 Desulfosporosinus sp. | reverse complement strand
GAACTTATTGTTTAGCTTGTGAAACCTGGGAAATATACTACCTTTACTGAACGTAATGGCGTTAAGGGCTCCTAAGCCCAAATATAATAAATCAGCAGCCGATTAAAGCTGCTGATTTTCAATTATGTTAAGGATTCATGAGAAAATTTTGGCAGGATAAATTGTAAAAAAAGAGAATATTAATGTCGGGTATATTTAACCCAGTAATTATCTGAAAATACGGTAACAGGGACTTTTCTCAAACATAAAAATGTTTTGATAAAGGCAAATCAACCGAAAAGGTTGGGGCTCTTGCCAAGCTACCAATGATGTTAATTTACTTATAAGGGTAGCTTCATGCTGCCTCTATTATTTTAAGGTGGTTTTAATGAATTAATGTATTGAAGGAGTAAATATGGAACAATTAGCCAGGAATTTTATTTTCTTAGAAATGCTTTTCGTTAATTTAGTAACCATGCATAATTGTTGTAGAAAAAAATATTCAGTTAGAAGGGTTATTAGTGTTTTATCCATTATTACAGGTTTGATTTTGTTTCTGTCTTTCTTCCTAAGGGGTAAATTTAACTTGCAATATCTTCACGGTTATATTCTTATATTGCTGGGGTTAATATATTTTTTCCCTTTGAAATACTTATATCGAGAATCCGCGGGTAAGACTTTGGTCATTATGATTTTTTCATGGACCCATACAATGGCTATTACATATTTCTGTATACAAGTGGCAACATTATTCGGACTGAGATATCATTTTCAAATGGCCTTATTAATTCAAACTTTAGTTTATTCTTTCAGTACTCCTCTGCTCATAAAGTTTGTTAGACGTAGGTTTTTTTACATATTAAAGAACATACCAAGAGAAATGAATAAATATCTTATAATGTTAAGTTTAGCGGAATTTACGACTCTGACGATTACTATTATTTATTTTAGTGAAAGTGCTCATCTTTTGTTAAGATTAATTACTGTATTCTCGATAGCATTGACTGCGGTAATAAGTTATCACCTAATCTATATAATTGTAAAAAATTCAAAGAATATCAACGTTCTGGAGCATCTTGCCTATACAGACGACTTAACCGGTATAAGTAACCGCTTGGCACTGTTTCTTGATTGTGAAAAGCTTATTTTGGATAACAAGCCCTTTAGTATGATATATATGGATCTAGATAATTTTAAAAAGGTTAATGATATGTACGGTCATTCTTTTGGTGATGATTATCTGAAAAAGTTTACTGAGGCAGCCAGAGAAACACTGGGAAACAAGGGTAGTATTTATCGAATGTCCGGGGATGAATTTATTTGCTTGTATAGGGGTGACAAAATAGATCTATTATTAGAAACCTTTAATGAAAAAATTGTAAAATCCTTTGGAATAGATAAGCCTTTTTTAGGCGTAAGTATAGGCTATGCAATATTTCCGCAAGACGCAAGTTCGGTAGATGATTTAATACAAAAGGCTGATAATGTCATGTACAAAGTAAAAAAGCAATCTAAAGGGAACCCCGTGCACTACTAGTCCCCTACGAACCCGGAGCAGGGGGAGTATAGTTTAAACAAAGCTAAACAATAAGGCTGTAATGCTCGGGTTAATTGAAACTATAAAAAGACAACCGTTTAGATTGAGCGGTTGTCTTTTACATAGGATATTGAAGGAATATCCAAGAAAAACGTAGAATGTTAAGGGAGTAAGGATTGTGGAAGGTCAACAGGAGGGTGCGTCTAATGAATAAAACTAGCAATGCTTTCTTAGCCTTAATCTTCTGTCTATTGGTGACGATCCTGATGCTGCCGACAGACAAGGCCGTAGGACAAGAAGGTCCCTTTGCAGAACTTAAAGAAAAAATGGCCAATATTTCAGAAGCTGAACACGAGAGCCTACAAACTCTGTTTGTCTTGATGCAACAGATTGAAGAGATCGAGAAAGAAAAAGGGCGGATGGCTCGTGAGATAGGAACCAAACATGAGGAAATTGAGGATTTGAAAGCAAGTCTTGCAAAAGAAGAAATTGCCTATACCCAAAAGAGGGAAGACCTTAAGCAGGTCCTTAGAAGTTATCAGAGGATGGGTACGGCAACTTACCTAGAGATCATTTTGAATTCCGAGAGTTTGGCGATGCTGCTCAAGCGAGTTAATATCTTGAGGGATCTGACTCGCAACACTGGAAAGCTTATGGAGTCGCTGGAAGCCTCTAAAGTGACGCTGTTGACGACAAAAACTAACCTGGCTGAAAAGATCAGTATGCTAGAAGATCATCGACAACAGTTAAGAGAGTCTCTGACTAAAAAACAACAGTTAAGAGAACAACAGGATAATTATCTAGCCTCCTTAAACCTTGAAAGGGAGTATTATCAGGAGCATTTGGCGGACTTGGAACAGAACTGGGATGAGCTTAAAACGTCTGTGCCTGTGATTATTCAAGAGCTCACTAGGATCATAAATGAAGAAAACATTCCGCTGGACAACTTAAAGATATCGATTGGTTTGAGGAGTGTCAAAATAGCCATTCATGAAAAAGTCATGAATGATCTGATTTCAGAGCATTCTTCGCTCCCTAAAATCGATTTTAGGTTTTATCCAAGTCATGTTGAGATAAGCATGCCAGATAACAATCTTGTTTTATCCGGACATTTTGTGATTCAAGGGGCGGATACTTTAAAGTTTGAGGTGAAAGAAGGTAGTTTCTATGGACTACCGCTAAATCTTGGAGCAATTGATGATTTGTTTCTTAAAGGGGACTTGCTGGTGAATCTTAAGCTGCCTCTGAACAACTATACCCTTGATTCCATCAAAACGACAGAGGGATCGTTGGAATGGACGATTAGGCCATAAGACTGAGGGAGGCACAAAAATGATTGAAGCAAAGAATGTTTGTCTAAGATTTCCAAATGGGATAAGGGCTTTGAATGAGTTTGATCTGCAGGTCAATCCAGGGGATATGATCTATGTTACGGGTCCGAGTGGCTCTGGAAAGACTAGCCTATTAAAGCTCTTTATGGGAATTGAATATCCGACAAGTGGTTCGTTAACGGTGTTGGGTGAACCTATGCCCTCGGGTCAGACGGACCGAATCAGGCGTCTGCGAAGGTTGATTGGGCCCGTGTTCCAAGAATTTAAACTCATAGACGGGAGAACTGCTATGGACAATGTCCTCTTGGGCATGCGTTTTCTCGGTCTACCTCGTGAACAGATACAGGAAAATGCTCACCAGGCCTTGCTGAAGGTGGGGTTAGAACAGAAGGCCTTTGCTTTGGTAGAGAACCTGTCTTGGGGGGAGAGGCAGCGGGTGGCGATTGCTCGGGCGGTGGCCCGCAAGCCGGTTTTAATCTTGGCAGATGAACCCACGGGAAATTTGGACAAGAATAATGCCTTGAAAATCTTAGACCTATTGACGTCCTTTATCAATGATAAAACGGCGGTCATCATTACCACCCATGCCACCCATTTGATTGACGCTGAGAAACCTGGCAAGGTGATCCGGATGGACCAAGGAAACTTGACCTGGGAAAGGCGGGGGTGAACTTAGATGAAGGGTGTTTTTGACAATACAGGTTATTATTTTAAAGAAGTAAAAACCATGATCCGGAGGAATATATTTTCGACGACGTTAACAATCTTTAGTACGGGCCTTATTTTTTATATTTTGGCGTTGATTATTTCCGGATGGTGGGTCAGCAGTCATGTTGTGAAGGTTGTCCAAGGGGAGGCTGAAATTAACGTTTATCTGGATGAGAAATCTTTGAACATTGACCCAGATGTTCTGGGGGTAGTTCAAAGAATTGAGGGGATTGAGGGGGTGCGAGGGGCCAGGTACGTTGATAAAGAGGAAG
>JADQBO010000248.1 GCA_016278585.1 Desulfosporosinus sp. | reverse complement strand
TTCACTGGCCGCAAATAAAACTTTCTCTAATTCAGCACTCTTTTTATCCGCTGTCTCAAAAAAGCCCTTACTTTCCCAAGGCATACCACAACAAAGCTCATTCATAGTTGGAGGCATAATGACTTCATAACCTGCCTTAGCTAAAACAGAAAGCATTGCATCACTTACGGCCCTCTGATCCAGATCGTTCTTTGCTGCCCCCATCGAACGGGTAATACAGCTCGGGAAATAGACGACCTTTAAAGGAACTGAATCATGCCCTGAATCTGCCATTTTAGCGTTGTGTGGTCTTTCCTTATGGGACGGAACTTTTCCGCCTTTTGGCATCCATGGGTTCCAGAGAGGAATAGTGTCTCCGGAAATTTTCCTGGCTCCTTGGGTTAGACGTTCCATTAGTGTTGTGCCTAACACAGCGTGTACTCCATTGACCGCACCCAATCCAAAGCGCAGAATTCCTGTCACTCCGGTCATATGTCTACCAATACCTTCTGCAATCCATCGGGTAGTTGGTGTAACTGATTGGGAACGCAAGAATTTAATATAATCGCCGGTGTTCAATCCTAGAGGACAGGTCGTAGCGCATAATCCATCGACCGCACAGGTTTGATTACCAGGATAATCAAAGTCTTTTTCTAAACGAGAGAGACGTTCTGGATCTTCTTTCGTGCGCCTTAATTCTTGAATTTCTCGTTGAATGACAATTCGCTGCCGTGGGGTCAAGGTGAGATTCTTTGAGGTACAAATAGCCTGGCAGAAACCGCAGTTCGTACAGGTATCAATCAGTTGATGAGCCTGAGGCATATTCTTTAAGTTTTCCAAATAAATATGAGGATTGTCGTTGATGATAACTCCTGGATTTAGAAGGTTTTCTGGATCGAAGGTGGTCTTAAGACGTTTCATTAAGACATAGGCTTTTTTCCCCCATTCCAGTTCGACGAAGGGAGCCATATTGCGGCCTGTTCCATGCTCTGCTTTCAAGGACCCGCCAAAGCGTGTTACTACAAGTTCAGTGACATCCAATGTTAACGCTTCGTAACGCTGTAAATTCTCAGGACGGCTAAAGTCTTGGGTGAAAATGAAATGAAGATTCCCGTCTAGGGCATGACCATATATAATGGCATCTGGATATGAGTATTTGTCTAGGATTTCTCTAAGCGCTATAGTCCCCTCGGCTAAGTGTTCTAGCGGGAAGGCCACATCTTCAATGACAACGCCTGTTCCTAAAACCCTAATCGCTCCCACTGCAGGGAAGATCCCTTTGCGAATGTTCCAAAGGTTCTCGTACTCGGCTTTTACCGAGGTGAAACTCAGGGGCAGTACGGTAGGGATTTCTTTAAGGAGTTCTTCCACTTGCTTAATTTTTTGGGCCAACGATTCGGGATCCACTCCCCGAACCTCTACAAGCAGCGCAGTGGCGGTAGGGGAAAGGGTTTTTAAATACTCAGGCATACCAGGTTTTTCTTCCATGGTTTTTAATGAGATTCTATCCATTAACTCGGCAGCAGAGACTGTTTCCCTATCGAGTTGTTGCACGGCTAGGCAAGCCTGTTCCATATCCGGATACAGAATTAATGCTGAAGCCTTATGCGCATGCTCAATCACAGTATGATACGTAATCTCTGATATAAAGCCCAATGTTCCTTCCGACCCGATCATAAGGTGTTTTATGATGTCAATGGGGTCTTCAAAGTCCACAAAGGCATTAACCCCATATCCTGTCGTATTTTTGATTTTATACTTATGACGTATCATCGCAGTTAATTCTGAATCAGCTGCGATCTCGTCCCTAATTTCCTTTATCTCCTGAACCAACTCGGGATGAGAGTTAAGAAAATCTGCACAAGATACAGAGTTCCCTGTATCCAGCAAGGTTCCATCCCCAAAGATGATTTTCATTTCAGCAACGGTTTGATAACTGTTATCGGCGGTCCCGCAACACATACCACTCGCATTGTTAGCGGCTATTCCCCCAATCATAGCGTGATCTATTGATGCTGGGTCTGGGCCAATTTTTCGAGCATACCCTGACAAAAAACGATTGGCTTCCGCCCCAATAATTCCTGGTTCTAAGGCGATCTTTTTTCCGTTCTCCAGAATCGAATGACTTCGCCATGCACCTTGTAATACCACAAGGACAGAGTCCGTAACGGCTTGTCCTGAAAGGCTTGTTCCAGCCGTTCTAAACGTTACAGGAACTTTATAGTCTTGGGACGCCTTTAAAATTTGAGTTATTTCGTCTGGAGTACGAACCTTTAGGACGATTTTTGGGATCAAGCGATAAAAACTGGCATCTATTCCGTAGGCCAATGTGTGTAAAGGGTCACAAAAGAGGCGGTTGCTAGGAATAAAAAGAGCTACTTGTTCCCAAAAGGCTTGAAATGGTTTCGGTAATCTCGCAATATCTTCTAAAAGGACTTTGCGCATCTAAAAACTCCCTTTCTATTCACCTTGCAGGTACGAAATGTTAGGTGATTAATGAATTGTTCAAACGGGTACAAATTAAAGCGATTATTATATTTAAATATATACCTTGTAATATATATTCTACACTATATCATTCAAATTGTCTGTAAAAATCTTATTAGGTTGTCCCATTTTGGTAAGCTATCCTTAGCTATAAAAACGACTTCTTTATTATAAAACCTTGTTGTGTTTATCATAGGGACTTGTGGATAAAAATATAAAATCACGGTACAAGTAACCTAGGATATTAAAGGTTTCTCAAACGGAGAAACTTTAATATCCTAGTCTTTCTGTGTCTCTATGATATCGAAATCGAAGGTGATCCCATGTTTGTTCTGATCTAAAAACTGGAGATAGCTATCGGAACGTTGCATTAGTGATTTTATTCTTTGTTCTTCGTTAAGGAAAAACTCTTGATTCCTTGACCTCTTACGAGTATTTAAGTTCTCCCCTGTATTACTCCCCCCGAGATGGAATAAGTCCGAAGTTATAAATGTTCCATCAGGATGATAAAAACGAAAACCAAGCAAGTTTTCTTTAAAGTTTAAGAGATCCTGGCCAAAGGTTACCTGATTTTCTAAGGAGATACCTAATAGGTTAGCAAGGGTGGGAAGAACATCTACCTGCCCACCGAGAGTATCCATTACTTGAGGTCTTAGTCCAGGAACTCTAATAAGTAAGGGTACATTTAGACCATCGATAACATCGTGTTTTCTTCCCAACAACTGACTAAGAAGATCTTGGTATTCTCTTTCCATGACTTTAGTAACCCCGTGATGGTCTCCAAAGACAATGAATATAGTATTATTCCATAAGTTAGCAGCTTTAAGAGCTTCTATAAATTTTCCCAAGGCATTATCCTGATAATTTACAGAGGTGAGGTAGTTTCCGATGGAAGTCCTTTTAAGTTGAGGAGGAAGTATAAGTTGTTTTTTGCCCTCGGGTAGGATATAGGGATGATGATTGGTAAGAGTTATGAGACTGGCGTAAAACGGTTGATTACTCTTCTGGTAATCGATTAAAATCGGCAGCGCCTTTTTAAAAAGAATTTCATCAGAAGAACCCCATGGACCAAGTAGGTCTTGATCCTGATAATAGTTTTTATCATAGAAATTATCAAAACCCAGACAAGGGTAAAGGTTATCCCGATTCCAGAAAGTCACATCATTGGAGTGAAAAGTCATAGAGGTATACCCTTTTTGCTTAAGTAGACGGGGTAAAGAGGGATAATCTATATCCACATACTCAGTCGAGATACCACCTTTTTGTAGGGGATAAATCGAAGTGTTGGTAATGAATTCGGCATCGGAGGTGTTTCCTTGTCCGATTTGACTATAAAAATTGGGGAAATACATACTTTCTTTGATTAGATG
>JADQBO010000371.1 GCA_016278585.1 Desulfosporosinus sp. | reverse complement strand
TCTCCAAATAGAATGGGTATTGATTGAGAGTAAGTTATAACACCTTGATTGGCAAGCTCCTGTAAGACACCAATTGTTGCACTACTACTCTGAACAATAACCGTGAAGATTGTTCCGATAAGTACCCCAAGAAGAGGATTGTTTTCTACATCAGTCATCAAACCAATAAAGAAAGGGGAACTCTTAAGGGGATTCAAACCATCGCCCATGATATCCATTCCATAAAAGAGAAGACCAAATCCTAGGAGTACTTGTCCCATATAGTTTATTCGCTTGGTTTTAAAGAAAAACAAACAGAAAACCCCAAGGGCAATGATCGGTAATGCATAGTGTTCGAGCTTAAAACCAATGAGGTAAGCCGTAAGCGTCGTTCCGATATTCGCTCCCATAATAATTCCGATAGATTGTCTAAGTGTCAACAATCCCGCGTTAACGAGGCCAATCGCTAGGACAGTAGTACCACTACTACTTTGGATCAATCCGGTGACAATTGCGCCCGTAATAACACCTCGAAATGGTGTTTTAGTCCCTTTTTCGAGGATAACCCTCAACCGATCTCCTGCAACGGCTTGTAATCCCTCTGACATTGACTTAATACCAAAAAGGAAAAGTCCCAGCCCCCCTAAAAAACTAAATAATACCGTGGTTAAATCCATCTCTTCCAACCTTTCCTTCTCTTCCAACCTTTCCTTCTCTCAAATCGGAACGTTCATTTTCACCTTCCAAAAATCAGCTGTTTCCGACTCATTTGATCTGCGTTGAGTCATCAATCTGGATGAAAGCTGTGCGGATGGAAAAAACCGTTCAGCTCATAACCATTTTTTATTCGACACTAAAGGTTTTTTTCCTGCTGATTTACCAAATTTTTAGGTTCAATTGTCGATCCAAATCTTTCTAAATTACTTGACAGCCCCAAATTAGAATGTGTTAAAAGGACCGTCCCCACTACACAAAAGGACCGTCCCCACTACACACCAAAAACAAGGTGAAAAGGAATATTTTACGCTTATTCCTTTTTGACCTATTGTGCTACTATGTAGACAACTATCTTACATGAATCAAGGGAGTACATATGACGACTGGAAATTATGGTTCCAACAAAAAAAGAATTTCTATACTTTTAATTTTGGTTACCGCTTTATTGTTAAGCGGTATAGTTATTTATACTGGAAAATTTAGAGTAGAACCAACTTCACCGGAAACTGCTTTAGTTACAGATCAGAGCAACGAAGTTTCATCGATTGAGCCATCCATTGGGACAAACGAAACACCAGCACTGGAAACGTCTGAGGTGATTGAATCGTTAACAAAACCAGTTATTGCACAGCCTAAACCAGCGGTGCAGGAGAGTCTACTGCCCTTTAACCAATTAGTCTTGGCACAAATAGAAACTTATAACAAGGGAAACTACCCATATTTGTTAAATACTGATTACGCAAACTATAATGGTGTAACGTCGAACCTCTATTATCAGGGAAAGCTACTTTTAAAAGCTCACCCCAGTGGAAATCGAGCTAATCACTGTGTGGGTATAACCTTTGAGGTTTTTTATCAAGGGATGAAGGAATGGAATCAACAACAAGGGTATTCAGGTGACAGCATTAAAGGTCTAAACTATGAGCAGTTCTATGATTTTATCCTTAAGTGGTATGTTGCTGGGCCAAAAACAGAGAATAATCTGGTCATCGCTTTGGAAAAGTATAAACTGGGTAAACGACTCACTAATTTTGAAGAGGCAAAGCCCGGTGACTTTATCGACTTTTCGAGAGAAAACCAGACAGGGCATACCGTCGTGTTGATTGATTGGGTTAGAGATAAAGGCAAGATTGTGGGATTACGGTACTGGTCAAGTCAGGAGTCCACGAACGGAATCGGATATAAAACAGAGTATTTTAATATCCTACGCAGTGATGGGACTAAATATGGAAAGATTATGAAGGATAAAGTGCATATTGGCAGGGTGGTTCCATAATCAATCATTCATTTGGAGAATTTATAAAACTCATTTAACTCATCTTTCATTTCTTTTGAAAGATTATGCCAACGAATTCCCTGTATTG
Source organism: Desulfosporosinus sp. (assembly GCA_016278585.1). Taxonomy (GTDB): domain Bacteria; phylum Bacillota; class Desulfitobacteriia; order Desulfitobacteriales; family Desulfitobacteriaceae; genus Desulfosporosinus. The sequence continues at coordinate 1,792 of JADQBO010000371.1, read as the reverse complement.
CACCTTCTAAAGCATATAACCTATTTATGCAAGCAGAGTCATCAATTCCTTTAATTTTGATCCAGGCTTGTTTACTTCCTATTTCAATTAGTTGCTTAACTGTTTTTATGCCAACTTCATTTAGTTGTTGTTCGACTGTATTACCAATGTTTGGCAGTGGGTACAATTCACCCATAGCAGGATTCTCCTATTCTAATTAAAAATTACACCATACATAAACACTTTTTTCTGAATGTGTTCTGAGCCATAGAACTCTAGGAGAAATTTTATGGACCGAATTAAAAAAGCATATCCTGAGGGGAAAGGATCAGTCGTTTAAAAATAACACTCTAATTATAGAACTAGAAGGTAACGAATATGCGGTAAAAGTCTGGGAAGTATTAAATATCAGGGAGATTCACTATACTAAGATGCTTAGAATAAAAATACCAACATGCATACAGTTGGTATTTTTATTTGCGCTCAATTGGATAAAAGCGACCAAGCCTTAGGCTTATTTAGGCTAGGTTTTTGCGCATCAAGAAATTCGTTAGAAATTGTCGTTTACGTTCTACTTGCTGTTCTTTAATAACTTGATAACCATACTTTTCAAAAAATCCTTTAGCAGTAATTGACGATTCAGTGATTATAAATTTAACTTCTTTATGTTTTGCATATTGTTCTAATTGATCGAGTATTTCTCTAGCAATCCCCTGTTTTTGGAATTTCTTATGAACAAAAAGTTTATCTAAATAGCCAGTATTGTTTATATTCCCAAATCCTACAATCATATTGTTTTCTTCCGCAATAATTGTATGCTGTTCGTTAAACGATTTGTCCCATCCCATAAGGTCGATTTCTTCTACTTCAGGCGCCCATGCTGCAAGCTGACTTTCCGTGTAATGACTTGCATTCACTGAATGGACTGTATCATAAAATAACAGCACAATTTCCTTACAGTCTTTTTGTCGATACCTTCTTATAAACATACTACTTACCTTTCATTGCTTTAACAAGTACTTTGTGTGAAACCCCTTTTCTTCCCCTTACCTTATGGTTCTATAAATTTTTATCAGTTTGGTCCTGTTTGTTAATCCATTTATTCATAACCAACGATGCGGTCAAATCTCCAGAAACGTTGACTGTTGTCCGACACATATCTAAGATTCTGTCCACCCCTATTATTAATGCGATCCCTCCGGTAGGAATTCCTACACTTTTTAAGACCATGGAAAGGATCACAATGCCAACTCCAGGGGTAGCCGGAGTACCTATCGATGCCCCAACAGCTGTGACTATTACAAGGAGTAAGGAAGTAATACTTAAATCAATACCATAGACTTGCGCCAAAAAGACGGTAGCTGCACCTTGATAAAGAGCAGCATACCCAAGAGTATTTTAATCCATATCTTCTGATTTAACAGCTTATACAGATTTTCAGCAAGCCTCCTTACATTATCCCTTTGAACCTTGATCTGATTTGGCAAAACATTCTCCTCCTTGTCGTAGAATTGTTCTACTTACTGTCTTCTACATCGGTAGGTTAGTTCCTTTTAAACCAATGCGAAAATATCAAGGGGATGGCTGGTAGATTATAGGGTATTTGCTTAAACAATCGGCCATACCGATCTAGGCGGAGTATCGTTATCTTTATTTCTTTTTGTAATATGCGTCAAGGTCTTGGCCAGGCGCTGTACACTTTCGAGCAAAACTGATTCATTGTGAGTCGTAAAACAGAGACGAAACTCTTTACCAAGGGTGGGCACTGTATGGAAAGCTTCTCCAGGTACAAATGAAATTCGATTTTTTGCAG
>JADQBO010000398.1 GCA_016278585.1 Desulfosporosinus sp. | reverse complement strand
TTCAAGACAAATCATGACGGTCAGTAACGTTACTAAGATAGCAGTACGATAATTAGTAAATAAGCACATGAGATGGAGATGATAAGTTAGTGTTGAAGAGGTTTTTTAATATTTCTAGTGTTAGTGGTAAGACAATGTTAACTATTTTACCCTTAGTATTATTGACTCTAGTGGCTATGTCCGTGATTAGCTATAAATATTCAGAAACATTACTTAAAAATGAGATTCAAAATAAAATGACCGCTCAGCTAAATGGAACCATCAAAGATATAGAGAAACAGTTAACGGCTCATGATACGTTGCTTCAGGGTCTAGCGCGTACTGTAGAGTCCGTCGGAAATGGCATAACTGCAGAGGAGTATGCAGGCTTATTAAGAAAAATGATAACAGCTAATAGTGTAACCTTCGGAGCAGGCGTGTGGTACGAACCTTATGCCTATAACAAGGATACTCAATACTTTGGTCCCTATGTGTATAAGGATAAAGAAGGCAAAGTAGTATTTACGAATGAATTTGCTGACCCTAAATATGATTATCCTACTAAAGATTGGTATACGATAAGTAAGGGTATATCAGAGAAATCGATTTGGACTGATCCATATTATGATGAGGGTACAGAGGCTACCATATTAACTGATAACGTCCCATTTTATGATAACGATGGGAACTTCAAAGGCACAATAACAGGCGGGATTGATTTCATCACACTGCAAAAGTTAATTAGTGATATTCAGTTAGATATAAAATCAGAGATATATCTTTTAAATAAAGAAGGGAAATATCTGGCCAATCCAAACCCGGAAAAAATTATGAATATCAAGATTACGGATGAAACAAATCCCAGTTTGAAGGAAGCAGCCAAGAACATGATGCTTGAGAAAACAGGCACCTTTTCCTATAACGACAAGGGGGCTAGGCAAGTTTACTATGCCGAAGTTCCACAGTTTGGCTGGATTTTAGCAATTGATGTTTCTGAGAACGACTTGTTGGCTCCATTAAAGGATCTTTTAAATCGAATGTTGATCCTAATTGGACTAGCAATTGTCGTAATTGGCACCGTGCTCATCTTATATAGTCGATTTATTGTTAAGAATATAAAACTGGTCAACCAATTTGCAACTGCTATAGGGCAAGGTAATCTAAGCAATAGTATTAAGGCTCGTTCAAATGATGAATTCGGTCAGATGGCAGATAACCTTAACACGGTGATGAAAACCTTTAAAGGAATAATTGAAGAAATTATAAACAGTTCACAGCAGTTAGCCGCCTCTGCCGAAGAGTTGACTGCCAGTGCAGATGAGGGAAGTAGAACAACCGAACAAATTGTGTATTCTATTCAGGAGGTTTCTGAAGGTGTTAACCAAAAACTGACGGGTGTTGATGCTACTGCAGATTCGGCGCAACAAGTTTCTGCGCATATGCATATGATTACTCAGGATATTCGAAAGGTTACGGAAGGGTCACTAAAGACTTCAGAAAAAGCTGCTACAGGTAATAGCGTAGTTAGAAAAGCAGTCGATGAGATGCAATCAATTAGAAGTAAAGTCACAGAGGCGGCTGATGTTGTAAATAACCTAGGAGGAAAATCCGGGGAAATTGGTCAAATAGTTGCGCTAATTACCAATATTGCTGCGCAAACAAATTTGTTGGCACTAAATGCTGCAATTGAGGCTGCACGAGCAGGAGAGCAGGGAAGAGGTTTTGCAGTTGTTGCAGAAGAGGTTCGAAAACTTGCAGAACAATCAAGCGATGCAGCTGGGAAAATTAGTAGTTTGATTGGAGAAATTCAAAAAGAAACTACTAAGGCAGTCATGACAATGAATGATGGGACTTTAGCAGTCCATGAAGGGATCTTAATGGTTAATTCAGCAGGTGAAGCATTCCAAGATATCTTGCAAGGAGTCAACGACTTTTCGCAACAGGCTCAGGCTGTCGCCGATGTAGTTCAAAAGGTGGGAACAAGTACGGAAACTATTGTTTCATCCATCATGGAAGTTGCAAATATTCCTAAGGAAATAGCAGGTAGTTTAGAAAATGTGGTTGCAGGGACAGAAGAACAGAGTGCCTCTATGGAGGAAATTCGTAGGTCAGCTAACTCCCTGGCCCAAATGGCAACGGACTTTCAGGGTAGTGTAACAATGTTCAAATTGTAGTACTTCGATTTAATCCTAAAAGGAGTTTACTTGCTTATAGTTTAAGTTTTGAAGGCATGAACATAGGGGTTCATACCTTCTTTCGTAGGTGTTATAATATTAAATGGTAGTATGAACCGGGGGGGACTGTATGCAATCATCAGAGGCATTTTATGAAAAGAAGTTAACCTGTGTGTTTTGCTGCAAGCCATTCACTTCCCAGAGAGTGCGTTCGCGCTTTTCGATACCCTATCAGGTTGACAGTGATTTTTGCCCTCATTTTCGGGATGGAAACCACAACCCGCATTATTATTTCGTTAATGTTTGTCCAGAATGTGGTTTCGCCTTTTCCGAAGAGTTCTCAGATCAATTCCCATTAGGTTGTAGGGAGGTCATTTCGTCACAGATTACGAAACATTGGACAAAAAGGGACTTTGGGTTGATAAGGGACCTTCAACAAGCTATAGAATCTTATAAATTAGCCATTTTATCAGGCTCTCTTAAGAAAGAAAAAAATGCAGTTTTAGCAGGGCTTTGTCTGCGTTTAGCTTGGCTCTATCGGACTGAAAACAATTCGGAACAAGAAAAGCGTTTCTTAAGTCTAGCACTTAAAGCCTATGAAGAATCGTTTATTTACTCGGATTTTACTAATACATCAATGTCTGAATTAAATATTTTGTTCATGGTTGGGGAAATAAGCCGCCGGTTAGAACAGTATCAAAAGTCGGTCTTGTATTTTACTAAGGTCATACAACATAACAATGCTGATAAGGAACAGAAAATGGTCAATTTAGCAAAGGAACAGTTAAGTGTAGTTAGGGAAGAGGTTCGGAAGGGGAATAGTTAGTCGAGTTTACTAATTAGCCTAAAAGCTGTGGAAAGGGGTTGATCCTTCCACAGCTCTTATTTTAGTCAAGTGTAAGTCTTTAAGTGTTGTAAGGGTCTGAGATTTTCTTCAGTTGGAGAAGAATGGTATAATCAACTAAGAAGTCCTATTGAAGATAGGCAATAGGTTTTAGGGAGGAATTGACCGTTGGAATTTGATCTAGTCATTGCTAAGGAACTTGGCCTAAAAATAAACCAAGTCAAAGAGGCTGTTAATTTACTGGATGCAGGAAATACGATTCCTTTTATTGCCCGCTATCGTAAGGAAGCAACTGGGGAGCTCGATGAAAATGTGTTACGCGATATTGTAGACCGTTTAGACTATTTGCGACGCTTGGATCAGCGAAAAACGGAAGTTTTGCGCCTGATAAACGAACAAGGAAAGCTTACAGAAGAACTATCGTCTCAAATCAACTCAGCGTCCGTGCTCCAGGACGTCGAAGATCTCTATCGACCTTACAAACAGAAACGTCGTACACGGGCAACGATTGCTAAGGAAAAGGGCCTTGAACCTTTGGCAGATTGGTTATTAGTTCAATATACCCGAGGAGATCCCCAAGCAGAAGCTGAGAAGTATTTGAATGCAGAGCTAGAGGTTAATTCAACAGAGGAAGCTTTGAATGGTGCCATGGATATTATCGCAGAAACTATTGCGGATGATGCGGCCCTTCGTAAACGAATTAGGGAACAAACCTTACGAGTTGCGGATGTGGAAGCTGTTGCTGTGGCAAAGAAAGCTAAAGAACGCTCTCCCTTTGAAATGTACTACGATTATCGGGAGCCTGTTCGGAAAATCCCCCCCCATCGGATCTTGGCCCTTAATCGAGGTGAAAAGGAAGAGTTT
>JADQBO010000502.1 GCA_016278585.1 Desulfosporosinus sp. | reverse complement strand
ACTTATGCCATGAACATCTTGACATCATCTTCAACACTGGAGATGCCTGCTATGCCGAAGTTTTCAACTAAGACATTGACTACATTTGGGGACAAGAAACCTGGAAGGGTTGGTCCTAAGTGAATGTTTTTTACCCCTAAGTGGAGAAGGGCTAGCAACACGATGACTGCTTTTTGCTCATACCATGCGATGTTATAGGAGATAGGAAGTTTGTTAATATCATCGAGTCCGAAAACTTCTTTTAGTTTCAAGGCGATAACGGCCAAGGAATAAGAGTCATTGCATTGTCCTGCATCGAGCACTCTGGGAATTCCGCCGATGTCCCCGAGATCCAGTTTATTGTACTGATACTTTGCACACCCTGCTGTTAGGATCACGGTGTCTTTCGGCAATGCCTGAGCGAAATCTGCGTAATAATTACGACTCTTCATGCGTCCGTCACAGCCTGCCATGACGAAGAAACGCTTAATGGCTCCGGTTTTTACGGCATCGACAACTTTATCCGCCAGGGCCATGACTTGATTGTGGGCAAAGCCCCCGATAATTTCACCCGTCTCGATTTGGGTTGGTGCTGGGCATTTCTTAGCATGTTCGATCAGTGCTGAGAAATCCTTAGCTTTTCCATCTTGACGGTCAGCGATATGCTTAACTCCTTCGAAACCTACTACACCTGTCGTATAGACACGATCTTTGTAGGAATCTTTTGGTGGAACAAGACAGTTTGTCGTTAAGAAAATTGGTCCATTGAAGGATTCAAATTCTGTGACTTGCTTATGCCAAGAATTTCCGTAGTTGCCGACAAAATTGTCATATTTCTTAAACGCTGGGTAGTAGTGAGCGGGGAGCATTTCACCATGGGTATAGACATCGACTCCGGACCCTTGGGTTTGGATGAGCAATTCTTCTAGATCCTTGAGGTCATGACCGCTGATGAGAATGGCTGGGTTATTTCTAACTCCGATATTCACTTTTGAGAGTTCTGGGTTTCCGTAGGATGTAGTGTTGGCTTTATCTAAGAGGGCCATCACCTCAACGCCGAATTTCCCAGCCTCTAAGACTAGGGCAACCAGATCTCCTGCTTCAAGGGTGTCATCAAGGGTAGCTGCTAATGCTTTTTCGATAAAAGCGAAAATACCGGCTTCTTTGTACTCCAGAGTATAGGCATGCTCTGCATAGGCAGCAATCCCTTTTACACCGTAGATGAGCAACTCTCTGAGTGAACGAACATCCTCATTTTCTGTAGCTAGGACCCCCACAAGGGCTGCTTTCTTTTCGAAATCATCGGGGGTTGCCGTCCAAGTAGCCGCATCATGTAAATTTGCGGGAATCGTGCCACCTACTCTAACAATTGCTTGTTTTAGATCTTCGCGAAGTTTGAGACCTTCTTGAATTCGTTCTACAAAACGACTTTTATCGAAATTGGCATTGGTAATTGTGCTAAAAAGGCTGTCCATGATGAATTTGTCTACGTCTTTGCGAATAAGATGGCGTTCCCGTGCTTGAACCGCATAGACGGCGATTCCTTTTAAAGTGTAAATTAGAAGGTCTTGCAAATTAGCAACATTCTCAGTTTTTCCGCAGACCCCTTTGATCGTACACCCAGTCCCTTTTGCCGTTTCTTGACATTGATAACAAAACATACTCATTTTTGTTTCCCCCTAAATTTATTTAAATTTGTGTTACTCAAGTTGACTAAGGTTAGTTTATCGTAGAACAAAGCTTAGTACCGTGATTATATGTATTCTTTTAGTGTGAGATAAATCACAGGGCTCCGAACTCCATGATTCGTTTTAATGAGTGAAACAAGCACTAGTAATCCGCTATTAGTGTAGATAATCCGTCTGTGACTGTAAATTGAAAAAGAGGCTGTGTTAAAACTTTTAGTTTCGGCACAGCCTCTTTTTCAGAGAGGAAAGTCCTGCTCTGACCATCTTCATTTTAGTTGCATTATTTGGAATGTTGAAATGAATTTCTTTATCCCTGCTCTACAAACAAATCGTTTAAATATCCTAAGAACTCTAGGGAACAAGTTTGGGTTATACTTGAATCAATGGAAATATCAAAGTAAATGATTTGTTCAGATTTATTAATATCGGCGATTATAGTCTGGATAATTCCCTTGCGATAAAGCAAAGAAGTTTTAAGTTTAGAGATAGTTGATTGAGCTTCTTTCTCTAAGTAAGGTGTTTCTTCAGTATAGACTTCGATGTTAAAATCGCGAAAAAACCTTACTCTATTTAACGATGCGAACGTCAGACAAGATGGGCCTATACAAATATCTCTTGTTCCTGCGTATTCGTCAATCGTAGCTGCCTTTGAACTACTTATGACTGAGCCTTTCATCATTTCTCCCTCCGCAAATGCTGTTACTTTATTATTTATACGAACCACAGCTCTTGTTTCAGGGGGTGTTGTTTTAGGGATTTGTTACAACCATCCGATGAATCGAAAAATAGTCAAAGTGATAAGCATTACCGTAGAGGCAATTAAAACATATAATCCATTCCAACGGGGCCCTACCTGAATAGGCGACTGGCCTGTTAATCCAGATAATGCAATAACCGTAGCTGAGGAAGGGGAAATCGATATACCCATCGCCCAACTAATAGCCAGAATAAGGGCCAGATAAGTTGGAGTCACACCATAAGCAGCGGCTTTTACCGTTCCTCCAATGATAGTAACGGGAATAATGGGGTGAATACCTAAAGCGGAAAGCATAAGAATACCAAGAATAATTATAATTGCCAGCAATAAAGGGTTTTGGCCGACAAACAGGGATAAAACTACGGATATATAATCGCCCAGATGGGAGTAATTGATACTTGTCGCAAACAGTCCGGCACCTACGAAAAGAATAATTTCATTTTTTAGTTTGGGTAGACTTTCGTTATAGTAGGCCTTGAACTCTCTAATAAGAATCCTCAACCGCCCAATTATCCCCAACCAGATGACCGGAAAGATTAAGGATGCTAAGGAAACAACAATGACTGTATGTATTCCAGTTATCAAGGATAAAATTGCAATAGAAGCAATTAAAATTACACTAAAAACACTTAACTCGACTACTTTAGCCACATTAAAGTCTACATCAGGTTCCTGAATAACAGAATTAAAAGCATTACCAGCCCTTTTTTCTTCATACATTGTCATAAAATAACCAACTAAACCTGCTATAACACCGCATAGAATGGCATAGGGGAAAAACAGCAACCAACTTGCTCCACTTAGTTGCACAATTAGAGCAATTGCAGCCGTCGTAGGTGCCCAAATTGTACAAGTCGCAAATCCACGAACAATAGCAGAGCTTAATAGCTTTTTATTTGAACTTTTACTACTGGCCTGACTAATCTGAAGTACAAGGGAAACTACTGCCAAATTGACTAAAACACCAACAAACGCTGAAACAAAGCTTACAAGGAGGTAAAATCGACTATTATTATGAACATAACGCTTAAATACCCCTTGCAAAGCCTCAAAATATCCACCATGTTTAATAGGAATACCTAGTAGCGGTACTAAAGTGAACATGACAACTAGGTATATATTTTCTTGCAATGCTTGCTGCCATACGCTTAAAGGAGCATGATAATACAAAAACAGAATTATGCTCGAGGCAAATAACATAACCCCAATGATTAAGATTGTACCCGTCACTACTTTAAAGCTGAGTACAATCACGATTAGCATGAGAATAAGATTAAGATCGTCCATTAAATTTGATTTGATAAACAGGTTACTCAAAAAAATAATGGCTATGCAAAAGGTAAGTACACTACGAATTCGGGAAAAAATATCTACCATGATTTAACTCCTTACTTAAATCCTACCTTTTACTATTATATCATATTCTTCACAAACACTGGGCGAA
>JADQBO010000181.1 GCA_016278585.1 Desulfosporosinus sp. | reverse complement strand
GCTTTGCTCCAAAACGAATCTGCTTTATTCTACATATGTTTCAGACTTAAGCCTCAATGACTCCATTACGAACAGCTGCTTTAATGATCATGTAAAATACTAGCATACTAATACCCCATAGAATCAGAACGAAGATTACATCCATGTTAACACCTCCACTTGATCTTACTAACACTTGGTAGTTGAAACCCTTTTTATTTAGTAACAGCGAGCTTACAAATGTCCATTTCCTTGTACCCTCTGGAATTGTCTTTTATTGTTATATCACCTGCAGATACGTTACGAGCGAGACCAGCATAATGTTTGCAGACCCCTGAACTTGAGAAGTTAGTTCCTTCACCTTCAGGCTTGACACAGTACTTGCATAATCCTAAGCAACGACATCTAAAAACAGATATACTAGCGAGATACTTTTGCATATCTGTCATAATGTATTGCGGTAAGCTATCTTCCCCCGCAATATCTACTAATTTGTCGTTAGTGTATGTTACTACTACTGTTGACGGTATTTTTTGCTTGTACGATAACCGGAATTCTACGACATTACCGTTCTTTCTTTTTGAATCCTGTATAGACCAATTCTTTGCTGCCATACGCTAACCTACTTTCTTAAAATCAGCACGTCTATACAATATTCTTGGTTAAATACTAAATTCCTCCAACTAGATTAGAATAATAAAACGCTGAATTATTCAGCGTTTAACGGATTAATGACAAACGTTTATAATTAACTCTAATCTACAGCTCTGGCCCAACCCTGAACATCCCTTATCGGCGGCTCTGTCACACCCAATTTTCATTCAGGAATTTTACGGAGTATGGTCCTTAGTTTAATTGTGGCTACTATAAGGGGATCATACTCCTTCCCTTGATCTCACAGACAGTCAAACCCAAGTTTTCACAAACTAAACAATAAGTTAATAAGTTGGTGTCAGGCACGGGCACCCGGGCACCCCAACACGGGCACCCCAAAATGGTAAATATCTTGTAAGAAAAGTTGAAATCTCCAGTAGATACGATGTTGTACTAGACGGTTTAAAAAGGAACCAGACAGTGGCATTTCAAGAAGCTATAAATAAAAGATACAAGGTAGAGCGACGTTTTGCGACCATGGTAAGAAATCATGGTCTTAGAAGATGTAGATTCCTAAAACTTGCTGGAGCAAAAATTCATATTACCTTAGCAAATATGGCATGCAATATTGTCAGGATGGTAAACTTGCTCACACCATCTAGCTTCGCTATGTCATAAATTTGAAGAAAGCTCCAATAACATGAGCTCAATTAGATGATCCAGTTCTAATATAGACTAAAATTATCGAATACTAATCCAAAATCGATTAGATTTTTGAAAAACTCTATGTATTTAATGAATATTTATACAGAGGATGATGAGGTCTTTTTTTTATGCCACTTTTTCGGAGGTTTCTCAGGCACGGGGAACCTATGAAGCCGTACGCCTCAGAGATTAGACAATAAAGATTACTTTAATGAGATATTCCAGTCAGGTTTAACTAAGTTAATAAGCCATCTTTCCGTTCTAACAATCTCGTCATCGCTTACCATAGGAAGAACAAATAGTTTTATATTACCCTTGCTTGAATTAACAATTGCATTTATATGGCAGTTTGTCGACTGTCCATCGATATAACAGTTTTTGGGCGAGATATTTGCATATCCCATATTGATTCTCTGATAGAAATTATAATCGCCTTTGACTCTACCTACATACTTTATTTGATCATCACTTTTATAAACGTAAAGACCTTTTAGGTTGGAAAACTCTTTGCCAACCATCCTAAACTTACAAAATGATAAATCACCGTAATCGTTAAGAAAATGCTTATAATAATCATCGCCCTGCTCTTTTAACATTCCTAAGAACTTTCCAAGTTTAATTTCCATAAACATGCTATATCTTTCAAAGCACGTTTGAACAAATTTTAAGTACTTATCTTTTCTTAGTATTTCTTCTAGAGTATGTGCATCAAATCTCGCAAACAAGTTTTCAATGTCAAACTCTTCAAATTCTAAATCAACCTGAATGAACCGGTCTAAGTCACTGGATTGGTTATAATGAGAAACTCTAATTGGTTTATGATATGGTAAGTTAGCGACATGAAACCCTTCTCCCTTTTGGGAGCTAGACTTTTTATTCCCGCCGCAGCTATTACATTTAGTTTTTTCTCGCTCAATTAAGCCTTGGGAGTGTAATTTTGTACAAGTCATAAAAACTGTTTGTCTTGGATGAATATTACAAAGATCTGACAAGCAGTCGTCACAATAACAACATTTATTATTGTGTAGATAATCCAGGATTGTATCTCTATGCGCCAAATTTTTCCCCTCTCTCCACAGTTATCTTAAACTTAAATTTTAAATGTACGGTTTCATAGTCACGGTAGAGATGCCGGTTACCCGACACCCCCCGCACAGATCCCGGCGTGCGGAATTATCGCACCGGGCTCCTCAAAAGTATTCGCTTCCATACTTCCAGCATCAGAAATCAAAGTGAAGTTGTACTAGATTCGACTCGACAATTCTTGGCTTTGGAACCCCATATCTTTTCCAACATGCGCTGAATTCGACTAGATTGAAACTACGTCGCTGACTTCTCCTGTTAAGCCATTTATAGAGAATTCTCTTTACTTGTTCATGGAACTTGCTTAAACTGCTGTAGTTTCCAATAAGTCCATAGTAGTTGTTATAGCCTCGCAGCTTTGCTACGAGTTTAGGAAAGATCCTTCTCAAACGTTTGTTTCGCATCTCTTTACACCATTCTGTAAATGCGGTCAGTGACTTTCTTAATTTACCTGGTGCTGTGCGTCGTTTGATAATATCTCCGACTTTGGCGGATACTCCCCAGCGAAATTCAAACCCCAAGAACTCAAATTTTGTGTTTTCCTCTTTGCGAAATCGTGAAAAGCTTATGATGTTGGTTTTCTCCTGCGCCAGTTCCAGTCCGAATTTTCCTAAGCGCTCTCCTACTGCTTGGTAAAACTGCACTGCGTCTTGTTTGTATTGGAACGCACACACGAAGTCATCTGCATATATGCAGATGTAGCTCATGCCTTTGCAAGACGGCTTAACCCTCTTTTCGAACCATAAATCAAGTGCATAATGCAGGTAGATGTTCGCTAAAATTGGACTGATGACTCCGCCTTGCGGGCATCCGGTTACTGGATGTTTAACCATTCCATTGATGTCCAAGATGCCTGCTTTTAGCCATTTCTTGATCAGTCTCAGAAATGTTTTGTCTGCTATGCGCAATTCCAACATTCGAATGAGCCAATCATGATCAATAGCATCAAAAAAGCCTCGGATGTCTGCTTCAACGATGTAGCTATACTTTCCAAAGTTTAGTTCATGGGTTAAATCTATTACTGCCTTTTGTGCTCCTGTATGTGGCCGGTATCCATAGCTATGGTCACTGAACTCTTGTTCATAGATTGCCTCTAAAATCTTCGCCGCTGCGCGTTGAATGATCTTGTCTGAGACCGCAGGTATACCCAGCGGTCTTTTCTTTCCGTTGCCTTTGTCGATATACACTCTGCGTACTAGCTTCGCACGGTATTGTTTGCTTTTTAACTGCTCTACTGCCTTGCCAAGGTTGGATTCCAGTTCCTCTGTATATTCCTTGACCGTTATGTTGTCTACTCCTGCAGAGGCTTTCTTCTTTAGATCATGGAATGCTTCGCGCAGTGCTTCGACGGTAAGCAGTTTATATAAGTTTCCAAACCGGTGAGCTTTGTTTTCTGTTGCCTTCTTTGCTATTCCCCGCAGGGAGGTTTGCCAGCATATTTCCGATCCGACATGTCCGGTGCTGGTTTCCTTTACAGGCTGCATACTCTTGTTAACCCCTTCCCCATGT
>JADQBO010000127.1 GCA_016278585.1 Desulfosporosinus sp. | reverse complement strand
CCGATTGAATGAGCAAAGGGTACCATTTTGGTACCCTTTGAAGTGAGCGAATCCATCATTATTTAGAATGTGGTAAATCATATTGCTACAACGAAGAATCAAGGCTGGCTAAAGCAAATGTCTAAATCCGAAAAGTGCTAACGCCAGTTTGTAAGTCCTGTGCCAATTTAGATAGACTCTGACAAGACAGATTTATCTGGTCGATAGAAAGTGTGAATTTGTTAATGGCCTCTGAAACAGTCGTTGCCTGTTCAGCTGTGACTTGGCTGACTGCACCGATATGCTGAATCCCTATAACAATTTGTTGACTTCCCCCAGCCATTTGCTGAATAGAAGCTGCCATCCCACTAACCTTCTCTGAAACTTCAATAACCATTTTCAATATTTCATTTAGGCCGAAACCAGCAGTGTTCACAACTCTAATACCATCATTAACATAAACTTCCTCAGCATCTATAGCGGAGATGACACGGTGGATGTTTTCTCTGTTGACTACTACCAAAGCAGTGATTTGTCCAGTCGCTACCTTAGCCTTTTCAGCTAACTTGCGAACCTCCTCTGCCACTACTGAGAAGCCTCGCCCATGCTCGCCTGCTCGCGCGGCTTCGATAGCGGCGTTTAAGGCCAGAAGATTTGTTTGTTCTGTAACACCGGCTATCAGTTTAGCTATTTCTGCTATTTGTTCAGAACCTTCAGCCAGTGATGTAATGGTTTCTTTAACAACTTGAGTCCCCTTACTAATATTGCCCATTTGTTCAATAGCTTCTGTAAGAGCTTTTTGACCATTTTTGGTTGTCGTAGTTGTTTTGGTGGTGAGAGTAGTGACATGATGACCCATCTGTGCGACCATTTGGGTGTTCAGGTTCATTTCTTCAAGTGCCGCAACGGTTTCGTTGACTAAACCAGCTTGTTTTTCCGTACCACCTGCCACCTCGGCTATGGATAACGCAATTTGTCCAGAGGCACTTGAACTTTGTTCCGTAATATTTAAGAGCTGATGAACTGAGTTAGCCACATCTGTCGATGACACGGAGAGTTGTCTGACTAGGCACAACAAGCTATCCGTCATAAGATTAAAAGCCTGTGCTAGTTGTCCAGCTTCGTCTTTAGAATCGGTATGAATCTTAGTCACTTGAAGGTTTCCGTCGGCTATTTCTTGTATATTTTCCAACATGTTTTGTAAAGGTTTGGCTATAGCTCGGGCTACTAGTGCCCCAATGATAATTGCAAGAACTGCGGCAGCAATGGGTAATCCGAACAACAATTTTTCCGTACGGACGAAATTGAGATTTTCGCGGATAATGGTACTTTTTGCTTTCTGAGTGCTATAATCTACGAGTTCGGGAAGGAGGATATTCATTTCATCTAATTTTGTGGTTACATTATTAGAAAAGTAGATATAGGCCCCTTCCTTGTCACCACTATCCATTAAAGAAACTACCGTTAACCATTCAGCGTTGTATTTTTCAAGTGCATTTCTTACACTGGCTAATTTCTCTACTTCTAAAGGTTCTTTAGCGAGAGGGGTATAGTTATTTAAAGATTCAGTAATAAGGCCTTTTAAAACTGTGGTCTGAATGAGTAGGTTTTGTTTCTTAGCAAAGTCAAGGGTAGCCAAAAGAAACTCTACATTAACACTACGGATCATTCGAACATTGGCATTGGCTTCATTGATTAACTTTACTGACATTAGAGAATTTGTGTAGACATCGTTCATGGACACTTTGGCTTGCCGATAATAGTAATACCCCATGTAACTTAACCCGAGCATAAAGACTACCATAATAAGGACCAAAGCGTTTATCTTATGAAACGTCTTCCAATTATTAAACCACTTTAACGTAAACCATTTGGATTTAGGCGACTTGAATTTAAACCAACCAGAATTCGACCACTTGAATTTAGACCAATCGAATATATTCCACTTCATTATGTATTCCTCCTATCTTATTAAAAAAGAGTTACCTCCTATTGCCTTAACTTCTTTCTTAATCTGGGCGGCTCGCTCTGAAACGAGTAAAGGGGTCCAAATTTAGGTAGCGGTATTTATGATAAGGCCAGCTAGTGATACGCTTAAGTTTTCTGTTCCAGGTAAGTTCTTACAAGAATGTTTTTTCCTGGAAACCCAGACAATGGATTAGCTCCTCTGGCTATTTGAATCTGCCTCTCAGACATAGTCTTAATTAAATTTGCCACTGAAATCATACCGATCGGCTTGCGTTGATTAGCTACAATAATTCCGTCATACTGCTGTGAGCCAGAACGTTGCATAGCTAAACTAGACACCACTTCCAACGGCGTGGTGTCTTCTACTATTAAGGGATTAGTATCCATTAAAATCGAAATATTACGTTCTAAATAAAGGGTGACACCGTAGCGAGTGCCCAGGGCAGCAAATAGTCTGTCGCGTTGCATCACCCCAACTAAGCGAGAGTCTTCTGTTATTCCCACCAGCCATTGATTTTGATCTTTACGAAAGTAAGTTTCAACGGCATTAACTAGGGTGTGGGCGTCAAAGAGAGGTAAGGGCTCTACTATTGAAAGAATTGTGTTCTGTTCTATGGATTTAAGCCGACGTATTGGATCTAAAATTCCTTTGACAGCGGGGTTAAGGTTGATTCGTTTAAAAGAGGGTTTTGCAATAAAGAATCCCTGTATGTAATCAACCCCCAATTGGAATACTGTGCGCATTTCTTCTTCGGTTTCCACCCCTTCTGCGATGATGCGGCACCCTATACGCTTGGAAAAAGTGACGAATGTCTCTAACAAGGCCCATTTGATAGGATCAGTATTCACACCTTGTATTAGTGAACGGTCTACTTTAAGGAAATCAGGATGAAGCTCAGCTACAGATTGTAAAGAAGAGTAACCAGCTCCGACGTCATCTAAAGCGATGAAGTAACCCTGATTACGATAATGATCTAAGGCATCCCGAAATGTAGAAAAGTCCTCTATAGCACTTCGTTCGGTAATTTCTAGGACAACATCCGTTGGAGCTAATCCTTTTTCACTAAGTAGTTTTCTAGTATGTCCAGAGGCAAATTCAGGGTCGACTAAGATTTGGGGATTAATGTTAAGGAAGAGCTTTTCTTTGTTTTGAACAATAGAAGGGTAGGAAGTAATGGCTTGACGTCGGCAAAGTGTTTCGATGGGGTAGAGCTGCCCTATCTTTTCGGCAAATGGGAAGAGCTCAGCAATATTGTTAAAACAGGCTGAACCCGGGATACGGGCTAACGCTTCAAAACCAAATACTTCTCCACTTCGAGTTTCAATGATGGGTTGAAACGCGGCTTTCAGGTATTTCTCAGGTTCTTCAATCAGGTGGGTAATCTCTTGGCGGCGAGCAAAAAAATTGGGATCAGGTTCGGATTTATTAAGAAGGAAGGCTTCTTTCACAGCTCCATACAATAAATAATCAGCGCTACGGCCAACTTCATTGACACATTGAGCAAGCCCGGAACGAAGGCATATTTTTTCGTTAACGAGTTTCTTAATCCGCCGGTTAAACCTTTCTTCCATAGGGATAACCCATTGTTCTGTGGCTTCTGTAATGTTCCAATGTGTATTTTTCCCCGGAACTAAATAAACAACAAAGTCATCCCCGCCCCTGCTTTCGAAATAAGAAAACAAATAGAGATGGCGTTGTTGTTTAATCGTATGAGTTATTTCTCGCTCGATTTCATCTAGGATTTGTGTACAAATTTTGTACCCGTATCGAAATTCCACCTCATGAAATTTAACAATATCCAGATATAACACCCAGATCTTTCTCTCGCCCCTAAGTAGTCGGTGTAGCTTTCGTTGTCTGATATCAATTGACTTAAACACATTGGCGTTGCATAAAGTTTAGCGCATCTTGTCAATAGTAATATCTCAAAATT
>JADQBO010000161.1 GCA_016278585.1 Desulfosporosinus sp. | reverse complement strand
GTGCATCGTTTTGAAACGATGCACCTGTCCCCCTGTTTCGCCCGACGCCGCTCGCTCCGCCCCGCCCCGCCCCTGTTTCAGGTTAAATTAACAATATGACCTAAACGTTGCTCATAAGGAGGACATAAAGTAAGCTTATATTATTAACAGAATATAATAACTATTGTATTAATACAAGTTTTGAGGGCTAGATGCTTAAGATGAGGAGGGATCATCATGGAATGTGCGAACTGCAAACTGGATAATGTATGTTACCAAGGAAAGAGCTGCTATGATCAGGGATATCAGCAGCCAGAATATCTTGAAGAAGAAAACCGACGGATTTTAGCGACTGCTAGTCGCATAGAGGCTGAATATTATATGAAAATTACTCGTATACAGGAAGTAATCAAGTTTTGTCAAGAAATGGACTATCGTACACTCGGAATCGGCTTTTGTGTCGGTCTTAGCAAAGAGGTTAAAGAAATTTCTGCCATTCTGGGAAACTACTTTAAGGTTCATTCTGTATGCTGTAAAGTATGTGGAGTTGATAAAAAAGATTATGAAATACCTAATATCAGACAAGAACGTTACGAAGCGGCCTGTAATCCTGTCGGTCAGGTTAAGTACTTGAACAAACTGGGCACTCAACTTAACCTCATCGTAGGGCTTTGTGTTGGTCACGATATACTTTTTACAAAATACTCTGAAGCACCGGTGAGTACCTTAGTTGTGAAGGACAGGGTGCTTGCTCATAATCCGTTAGGGGCTGTCTACTCCAATTATTGGCGCCGACAATTATAATGTAAGCAGTATCTTGCGAATGGCGGGGATAAGCATGAGTCAGATTATTGTCACCTCTGCGTACCCAGAGCTTAGCATTTTGGTGAAAGAACTTGCTCAGGAATTAGATATCGATCTAAATGTGATCGAGGCTGTGCTTGAAGAAGCAGTCGCTGAAGTTAGCCAGTTCGTGGAGAAAAATAAATCCGAAGTGATTATAAGCAGGGGAGCTACTGCAGAACTTTTACGACAAACAATACCTTTGCCCCTAGTGTCCTTGGCCGCCAGTGAATTTGATATTTTCCAAGCATTGACGAAGGCACTTACCATAAGTCGTCAAATAGGATATCTAAATCATCCCTCCCTAACCGATCAGGAGTTTATTTCCCAAGCCCAAGCAATTCTTGGTCAAGAAATTAAGTACTATCCTTATCGTACGATGCATGAGTTATCCTTACAGATGGAAAAAGCGCATTACGACGGGTGTGAGGTTGTGGTGGGAGGGGGTCATTGGGGTTTACGTCTAGCGGATGCTTTTGGTATGGCTGGTTTACTAATCTATTCTAGCCGAAGTACTGTAGCAGGTGCTTTGGTCCAAGCAAACGAACTGGCAGAGTTACGGGTGGGCATGAAACGAGAAGAGGAGCACCAACGCAAGGTGAGTGCGGCTAAAGGATTGGTGTCTCATTATACTTTTCGTGATTTAGTTGGCCCAGCCTTGAAAGATACGATATCCAAGGCTGAGCGTTTTAGCCAAGTCGAGGCTACTGTGTTAATCTGGGGCGAAAGCGGAACTGGCAAAGAATTATTTGCCCAAAGCATTCACTCGAACGGTCCAAAGCGCAATGGTCCCTTTGTTGCCCTCAATTGTGTAGCGGTACCGGAAAGTTTACTTGAGAGTGAGTTATTTGGCTATCAAGAAGGGGCGTTTACAGGCGCTAAAAAAGGAGGAAAACGTGGGCTCTTTGAACTTGCCCATGGGGGTACTTTATTTTTAGATGAAATTGGAAAAATGTCACTCAACCTCCAAGCGTGGTTGCTCAGGGTGTTGCAGACTAAAGAGGTGCGTCGCCTGGGTGGTGATAGGGTAATTCCTGTGGATGCCCGGATTATTGCCGCTAGTAATGAGGACTTACAAGCAGCCGTCGATGCGGGTCAGTTTCGTTCCGACCTCTATTACCGTTTGAATGTACTTAACTTATATTTGCCTTCCCTACGTCAGCGCCAGCAAGACATTCCAGAGCTAATTGAGTATATCTCGGTAAAGCTGGCTGCAAAGCTTGGCTATAGTCCAGCTTTGTCAAAAGAATTTGCCAAAGCACTTAAACTATATGATTGGCCCGGAAACGTACGCCAATTAGAAAATGTTTTGGAACGGTATGCAGTATTGGTAGGGGAAGGAAAACCCCTTGAATTATCTGAACTTATAATTTCCTTTCCTGAACTGCGGGATTTACTTGTCAATTCCGAGCAAGTAGCAGAGATCCTTCAATCCCCTCGCGGACAGCCGAATTTGGCCATCTGTTCCTTAACGGATCCACCATCTAAACCCATAAATGAGGAACTCGGGTTTCAGACTAGTGATCAAACAGGGTTAATTGGAGAATATGACACTGAGCAAATCCCGGATCGAGTGGTCGAGGAGGAAATCATCATTCGCTTAGGTACTTTGGCTGACATGGAGCTGCAGTTAATCGATGCGGTTATGCACCGTTGTCGAGGAAATAAAAGTAATGTAGTAAGACTATTAAATATAAGCAGAACAACATTATGGAAGAAACTATCGTTGAAACTAAAGTTTGTAGGATCTGACCGTTAGACAACTAATAGTTACGTTTAAACTATAAACGGGCTAAGGACATCAAAGCTATACAATATGTACAAAAAGTGAACAATTGCTGATAATGTTCAAATACTAAACAAAAACACCTCTTTATTAGGGGTGTTTTTGTTTAGTATGGATGGCATATAATTTGCATTTGTAATTATCTAAATAATATGAAAATTACAGATAGGGGGAGAAAAATGAGTATTTCTCTGAGACTTGCACAATTTATTAAGCAACTTAACTTCGAGAATTTGCCGGATGACGTGGTTTTGGCTGCTAAGAATGCGTTCCTAGATTGGTTAGGGTCTGCCGCTGCAGGTGCCCAACGTGAACCAGGACAAATTGTTCTGTCGATAGCTGAGGAGCTGGGGGGTAAGGCAGAGTCTACCATTATCAGCACTGGGGAGAAAACATCCTCTATCCTAGCAGCGCTGGTCAATGGTACAATTTCTCACATTGTGGAGTTAGATGATGTCCATAAGGCCTCGATTATCCATGCCGGTGCGCCCATCATTCCCGCGGCTCTAGCAGCTGTCGAGAAAGTTGGAGGGAGTGGTCGTGAACTAATTGAGGGAATTGTTGCTGGCTATGAGGTGGCTATCCGAATAGGGGAAGCAGTTACCCCTGCTCACTACTATTATTGGCACACTACGGGGACTGTGGGTACCTTCGGAGCAGCGGCGGCGGCAGGTAAGATCTTAGGACTAAGCGAGGAACAATTGATTCATGCCATAGGTACTGCAGGTACTCAGGCGGCAGGTTTATGGGAGTTTCTAGCGGATGGTGCTATGAGTAAACATCTACACCCGGGTAAGGCAGCTCTTAATGGGCTTTTGGCAGCTCTGCTGGCACGCCAAGGTTTTACAGGAGCAAGTCGAATACTTGAAGGAGGAAAAGGATTTATTCGAGCGACAGCTAAGGAATACGATCTAAACAAAATAACCAAGGGTCTTGGGCAAAGCTATAAAATCGTTGAAAATTGTATTAAAATCCATGCCTCGTGTCGCCATACTCACCATGCCATTGACTTGGTTTTAGATCTAGTGAAAAAGCATGACTTGACACCGGAGCAAATTGTGAAGATCGTAGTGCGGACTTATCCAATAGCTCTTGATCTAACGGGTAACTATCATCCAGATACGTTATATGCAGCTAAATTCAGTTTACCTTTCTGTGTCGCTCTAGCAGCTAAACAAGGTAAAGCGGGATTAAGGGATTTCAATGAACGTACATTAGCTGACCCGTCTATTCGTACATTGATGAGTCAGGTTGAGTTGATTGATGATCCGGAGGTCTCAGCACTCTATCCCAC
>JADQBO010000488.1 GCA_016278585.1 Desulfosporosinus sp. | reverse complement strand
GGATTGTAGGACTCTCGATTGTAGGTGTAATGGCGCTTTCGAGTACGGCTTTTGCGCTAACCTCTGGGGCAGTCGTGAAATCAGTGGGACAAACTCTTGGATTTGATCAGACCATTACAACAACTCAGATTCCTCAACCTTCAGCCATAGCGCTGTCTTCCATAAATGATAACCTTAGTGCGGCTAATACTCCCGGATCAAATAGATACGGTGGAGGTTATGGGATGATGGGCGGCTATGGTGGAGGTTATGGGATGATGGGCGGCTATGGTGGAGGTTATGGGATGATGGGCGGCTATGGTGGAGGCTATGGGATGATGGACGGTTATGGCGGAGGGTATGGGATGATGGGTGGCTATGGCGGAGGTTATGGGATGATGGGCGGCTATGGTGCTAATGGATACGGTGTTGTTCCCACAGACAGCGTAGTAGTCACATCGGATCAAGCAATAGCCATTGTTGAGGGTTATACAAAAAAATTGAACCAGGAAGTTGTTGTAGCCAAACTTCATGAATTTGCAACTGGCTATGAAGTAGAGCTCAAAGAGGAAGCGACTGGTGCAAAAGCCTATGAAGTTATGGTTTACAGGAATGGAAGACCTGAAATAGGTCCAAATATTATGTGGAATACAAAATACGGATATTCGAATTGGGGAAATAATGGCACGGTCACCGTCAGTGAAGAACAGGCTACGAAGAGCGCGCAAAAGTTCGTAGATAATATGAGCCAAGAATATTCAATTGGAAATTCAGAACTCGCGCCTGGTTATTATGAGTTCATGATTCAGAAAGATGGTAAAGATTACGCAGAACTTGATGTCAATGGATATACGGGGCAGGTCTGGCTTCAAAATTGGCAAGGACCTATTCTTAACACCATTGATGTAAAGTAAGAGGGAACAAGAACAACACTCATATAAACATTTTTACAGTTTAGGACACTATACTTGTATGTGAATAAATTTCTGACTTGAATAACAGACCGTCAGAAAACAAGCCCTAAATACGTAATAATATATAAGACGTATTTAGGGGGCATTGATATCGAAGGGCTAGATTTATTAATAACATCCATTTGTTTCTCGTTTTTAGGTTATGCATTATGTTACATTACTCTATCAAGTAATAAACGGCTCAAAACACAAAACGATAACTCTGAAAAAGCGATATGGAAGTGAAATAAAAGTGGTGGCTAAGGAAATTTAATCCTTAGTCCCCACTTTTATTTCTTTCCAAATCGACGTTAATTCCAGTCTCATTACCCCACTTTACTCTGTACGGTGACCGTGCTTTGATGAAGGGTTTAATTATAACATTCAACTGTTTGAGCAAAGTAACAAAGTGTAAGTCTTTGTCAACCATAGGCTGTTACACCCAAAACAAGGAGTTCTTTGGTCGAATTCTGTAAAGTATGCCCGTACGTACATTCACTGCAAATGGTACAATATGCCGAGGTTTACATGCTATCCTTTATGATGATGGTAGTTAGCATACCTCCGAGGTCCTTTGTAAAGTTGTTTGTCATATGATGTGGGATATGACAGTGGAAAGGCCAAATTCCAGGGTTTTTTGCAGTAAACTCTACATCCCACGTCTCACCCGAAGAAACTAGAACGGTATTTTTGACAATTCTCCGATCTAAAGGAATCATATTACCATCTGATCCAGCTATCACGAATTGATGACCATGAATATGAATTGGGTGAGCTTGATCGGATGAATTTGCCAACCGAATTCGGACATTATCACCATAACATACCTCTAGGGGGGTTGTGTAAGGAAAACAGCGACCATTCATTGTGAAAAAGTTGAAGTCCATAGCCAAAGGATCTATGTCATAAACCCCTGGTGTAATTTTTCTCTTAGGTAAGCCTTTGACTTTAAACTCCTGTAATAGGATGAAATAGTCTCGGTTTATTCCATCAGTCATAGGATCAAGGATAATGAATCCTCCTGCAAGGCCTAACATTTCTTGGCTTGCTATATTTACATGGGAATGGTACATATGTGTACCTGGTTGGTTTACGATCTGAAACTTATAGTCAAAGTATTGCCCAGGTTTAATCCTAGGTGAAGGTTCGATTTCTGGTACACCATCCATAATATTAGGGATATCTAGCCCGTGCCAATGAACACTCGTGTCTTCAGGAAGGTGGTTATATACTCTTATCTGAACAAAGTCTCCAGGAAAAACGGCAATGGTCGGACCCGGCATGGTTCCATTGTACCCCCAAAAGTTTATGTATAGGTTAGGTAAAATCTCTCGTTGTACCCAAATGAATCCGTGGAGGGGAGTGAATTATAAGTTTAATTTAACTGTCAGAAAGACGTTTAAGTTCTTTTAATTCTATCCAGGTCCGAAAGGCGATAAATATGATAGGCTGGGTAATGAGTATCCACATAAAGATCAAACCCCAGGGCCACAGCACGGATACAAAAGTGCCGATCTTCGCCAACAAAACTAATGTTATTTATTTCATTGTAATTAACTCCGGCATCGAGTGCTTTTTTACTAATTAGAGTACAAGCTCCTAATCCGCCAACCGGATAAACACCTGGCGTCCTTAATTGAGAAATAAAGGTTTGAACTCGTTGGATAATCTCTTCCTGAGTTAAGATTTCACCTCTTAAACTCTTATAGAAGTTATATTGGTCAGACATCCAAACTTGTGGTAGTTCAGGAAAATCAGGCTCCCACTTCGTCCAAAATATCTCGGATACAATATCTTTTTTGAGACTCACTAAATGCTCGAGGGTTTCGGGATGCAATACCAAATCAGAATCAACTAAGAACAAATGATCGTAATCTTCCTTTATAGCTATCTCAATTATTTGATTTTTGAAGTTTGCCACTTTCCAAATAAGTTCATCCTCCCATTTGTGAGTATCTTCATCGCATAGATAGGGGCTTTTGTCTTGGCATTTAACTTTTGCAAGAGTAGTATTTTTGTTCTTCTCAGCAAAACGGAGTAGTAACTGGCTTGATTCCTCTTCGAGGTTGTCATCAATAAAGAAATAGTCAACAGCGAGTAAACTATCTCTGCGTAATCTCTGAATTCCCAATAGAAATTCCCTGAGTATTTCTGTTTTTTGTCGAATGGGGCTGCCAAGAAGTATTTTAGAGTGAGCTTTATCCATGATAATTCCTCCTTACCATTCGATGGTTAAGTCGCAGAGCGAAAATAACGGTGTTTCAGGTCCCAGCCACTGAACACGAGCAAAGCTTAAGAGTTGCTCTGGTACTGTCTTAGCTCGGATATAGACTAAGCATCCATCTATAAGCAACGATGTTATCAATTCTCCTAATTTATTGAAGTCCACCAAGTTGTCGCTAAGTCTGATTTCGACTGAGCGGCTTTTTTTTGCCGTATCAGAGGGTATTTCGTTAGGAACATTATTGAGTTTACTTTTGATCAAAGACTTCCAGCGATCATGCCAAAGCGTCTTAGAAAAAGCCTGAGCCACTTCAAGGTTTCTTTTTTTGAACAAATTTAATCGCTCTTGATTTTCCAATAAGTTGATAAGGGCTTGTCTTAATTCCTCCGGCTGGGGATCAATCAAGAGACCATTATAGTTATTGATAATCAGATCCGATAATCCACCTACGCGAGTTGCAATAACTGCGTTACCGGAGGCCATCGATTCAAGACACGATAAACTGGTGCCTTCACTGTGCACCGAGGGAATAAGTGAAATATCCGCAATCTGGTAAACTTGAGGCATTTCATCCATCGAGAGAGGATAGTATTTTACTCTTTCTTGCCATTTTCTTTGTTTTTCAATGACCTGAGCAATATCTTCCTCTCCGCCTCTTCCGACGAAATGAAACTCAACGTCAACATACTTCTCTAAAATATCTTCCATAATTTCTAAAACTAAATATAAACCCCTAGCCGAATAAAGCTGTCTGGGATAA
>JADQBO010000257.1 GCA_016278585.1 Desulfosporosinus sp. | reverse complement strand
AATTCGTATACGGACTTTCTTCTGTGGTTAGCGGGATTAAAACATTTGCCTTCGGAGAAACGCTAATTCCCTTAACCGGAAAGTTTCGCAAAGGGCAGACCTTCGAAGCGATGGTTAAGGAAGCCCTCTCTATATCCGGCAAGGAATGGGGGGGTGGGACTAATCTGGCTAATGCTTTGGAAACGTTACAGAAAAAGTACCCGGATACGTTTACCAAACAAACCTTGGTACTCATTGTTAGTGACGCCCAAACTCTGGAAGGAGAAAAAGCTGCTAGCTTACTGAGTGAAATTCATCGACATGTTCGTCAGGTGCTATGGCTAAATACACTTCCCGAGCGTCGTTGGTCGGAAACCCCTTTTGTTAAGGCATTTCTGCCATTTTGCCAAATGTATGAATGCTATACACTGGGTCATCTAAGTCAGATCTTAAACAAGCAATTTTAACATTGCTTGTTTATTTTTTTGCCTATAAGGACATACTATAACTAAAGTATTTGTACAGAAACACACAAAGTAGCTATGAGGGGGTAAAACTAATGTTGGAAAAATGTCGGGCTTGTGGTTTTGAACATGAAGACTTGGGACATATTCTTTTCCGAAGAAACCATGTAAGCAATCGTGTATTGCCTTATTGTTCACATTGTCTACGTCGACTCTATCAAGTGCCTTATAGGCCAGAACGAGGTCTCTAAATATGAATAGTTTCTTTACTAATGGAAATGGTTAAATTTTTAGGGCTTGCCTTTTTTCCTTGGCTTTGGTATATTTGATTTTGAAGTCGGGAGAAGAGGGGATGTTTGGGCATGGCATACGTTATTAACTCAGAATGTATTAGTTGTGGTGCTTGCGAAGGGGAATGTACAGTATCGGCCATTAGCGAAGGGGACGATATATTCGTCATTGATCCTGAACTTTGTATCGATTGTGGTGCATGTGCTACGGTTTGTCCAGTTGAAGCACCGAATCCAGCGTAAAGTATTATTATGTGAATCTATAAAAGGGGAGAGTTTATTTAACTCTCTCCTTTTATAGTTTGGCAGAACTATACCCCGCGGAAGGACTGGAAAAGTAACGTGTTTTGAGGTGATGTGATGCTGCTCAATCGGCCTAAACTATAAGGTCTTACTTAGAAAGAAGGCCTAGTTCTTGACAAACTTATTAAATTAACTTAAAATCCAATTAAAAGTAATTTCAAATAAACTTAAGAAAGAGGAGCGCACATGGATGCAATTGGAATTCTTAAACAATTAAAAGATAAAGGTGTTCGTTTTACACCCCAAAGACAAGCAATCTTAGAATTCCTGCTTGAAACACGGTCCCATCCCACGGCTGATGAAATTTATCATCATGTAAAGTCAAAATTTCCAGGGGTTAGTCTGGGGACGATTTATAATACACTTAACATGCTTAAAGAGCATAAACATCTTCTGGAGTTGTCTTATGGGGATATGGCTAGTCGTTTTGATGGCAACCCAAATAATCATTATCATATCGTATGTTCACAGTGTGGTAGAGTAGCAGATTTTCATGGACCCCTTGTCGATATGGAACAAGAAGTGATGGAAAAGTCAGGTTTCCTTATTTTGGGACATCGTATGGAGTTTCATGGTATTTGCCCAGAGTGCCGTATCGATGAAAAACTTAATTAAAAATAATAGTTTAATTAAACTCATTAGGTAAACTAGGGTTCTCTAAGGAACTTATTTACTAAATGAGTTTTTTTTATTGTCTAAAGGGTTTTCATAATCTTTCACGAATATTTCAATTATCGTTATTAAAGTAAGAGAGGCCGTTTTATGTTTAAACGTCGTTTCATGATTTTCATTGCTTTATGGGCATTAATATTAGGAACTCTTTGGTGGAACTGGCAAAGTCCTAAAGGAGAGTCTCTTTATGCAGGGCAAAGTGGTATAAGTTCAACACGTTTTACGCAGAACTTAAACGGGAATTGGAATCAGTTTTCTTCATTGCGCCAGGCTTGGACAACAGAATCCGAAGGTTCTGGAGGAAAAAATGATCAATCCTTTCTAACTAAAGGGGGCTCCTTAACTCTACCTTCGAGTGAGCGATTTTCGGTGGTAACTAAACGTTTAGAAATCCCTGGGGAGTGGAGTTCGCGGACCATGTTGCTTATATTTAATGGGGTACAGGGGCATGCGAATGTTTACTTAAATGGAATTTCTAGCAGCCAAAAAATTGGCGAATTTGAAGGAAGTGGCGGTGCGGATGAATTAGAGATTTTACCTAAGGCGTTTCGATATGGAGAAGATAATATTCTTCTGGTTGAGCTTACGGGAGGTGCTGGACAGCAGGCTGGGTTTTTAGGGTCTGTTTGGCCAAAGTCTGGGAATATCAAGGGTGATATTCGTATAGAAGCAGTTGTGGAAACGACATTAATGTCGCCGCAAGTGAAGGTTGACTGGATTGAAGCTGCTGCGCAAATAACAGTAACCACTAATCTATTGCATCGAGGCTTTTCCCAGGAAGGTCCTTGGTCGGTTTATGGTGTGATCTCGGATGGATCTGCTGGGCTTGCAGCCCAGACAATAACCGTGCATCCCCAGGAAAGTGCAGATCGTCAAGCAGTATCATTAAGCTTTACACTACCAGATGCCCGTCGATGGACAATGGAAGATCCTTTTCTTTATAAACTGTACTTAACGGTTACGAATAGTAAAGGA
Organism: Desulfosporosinus sp.; assembly: GCA_016278585.1. Lineage (GTDB taxonomy): Bacteria > Bacillota > Desulfitobacteriia > Desulfitobacteriales > Desulfitobacteriaceae > Desulfosporosinus. The sequence continues at coordinate 1,264 of JADQBO010000257.1, read as the reverse complement.
GATATTGATGATTTAGCAATACCCATAGGTCTCCGTACGATTTCCCTTGATTCTGGGAAGTGGACACTTAATGGTCAAATCATTCCGATTATAGGGGAAGCCTTAACTCCCCAGGAAGAATATCGTCTTAGAAATTCAGGGGAGTTGGAGTCTTGGTTACTATCTAAACGACAAGAAGGGAAAAACCTTATCTATTTTATTGGGCAGTTTCCGGATGAAATCTGGCTGCAAACAGCAGATCGTGTAGGTATGGGTTTGTGGGCTGAGTTACCTGTGGAGTTGGTTCCTTCCAAGCGGCTTCCACAACCGGATGTTTTCCATAAAGTGGTCAAAGAAAAAATGTTTCATCCATCCCTTTGGGCTTGGACGGTGGGGAAAGGTTTAGAGGGTAATGACTTGACCCAAACGTATTTTCAACAGGCAGAAAAACAAGTTCACCCTAATTTGGCCTTCGCCCTCAAGCTAACGCCTAACGTCCCTACGGGACTCTCTAAAGAGCAATCGCTTTATGTTCAGGGAACAAAAATTCAAGGAGCATGGGGGAAAGTGACAGCAAATATTCCTTCGGGAGTAGATGCCCGTTGGAGTGAGGAACAGTTTTTTGCTGGAACTTGGGCTGTTCTAATGTCTTTTTTAGCTTGGATGAATATTCGTTCGGTCACTTGGCGCTACAAGGAGATTGGGGAAAAAAAGCCTAAACGCCGTTTGCGCAACGCTTGGCTATGGAGCGGATTGTTCGTGTTTGCCCGTTTAGGTATGCTGGCTGGTCTGCTAACGTCCGGGCTATTTAGGATTCCGATTCATATTAGCCCCTGGTTTTCGCATTTATGGCCAAGAATACAATTATTACAGGCACAATCGCCCTGGTTGATTTGGGCATTGTTAGTCGTTTTGTTTATGCTTGTACGGATGCTCCAGGTTGGAGTAGCTGTTCCTCATTTACCGGATACACCAAATGGAGTTGGGTTAATTTATTGGCTGGAAAGACGTTATCGATGGGCAGTATTTATCGCAGTTGGGTGGGCCTTGTCCCCCTTAGGAATTCCAATTTATGTACTGCTACTAGGATATCTTTTCCTTGTTGGTCTATTTCTGCCTATTCGTATTCGCGATGTCCACCGCATTGGAGGTCGATATCTCCCCTTCTTATGGGTACCGGGAATTATAGGTGTTTCCTTATTAGTGTGGGCTATTTTTTACGTTTCGGATTGGATATTTCTTTGGAATATCTCACGACCATTGGTGGAACCCATAATCAACCAAT
>JADQBO010000141.1 GCA_016278585.1 Desulfosporosinus sp. | reverse complement strand
CATCGCTTTCATAATTGCCCCTAAAGGAACGATAAACATCAGTGCAATTATTACCATCTGAATGGCGGCATTGTTGGTTGCACCGCTCATTCCCCCTATTGTAACGTAACCAACAATTAATATACCCCCGACAAACAAACCAGTCAAATAGGGAATTCCTAATAACGTTTCAAACGTTACTGCAATTCCGATCATTTGACCTAAAGCGTACATAATTGATACCAAAATCATCCAGAGCGCAGCAATAATTGATGCTTTTTTACCATAGCGTTCTCTGATAAAATGGGTGGGTGAGAACGCTCCCATTCGACGTAGGCTAGTTCCATAAATAATTGTAATTAACGGGATCGCTAAAATAAATTGGATCCACAACATAACAAATGGAACTTGGAGACGTAAAATTAAAGCAGTCACCCCTAAAAATGTTGCTAAACTCATGTAGGTTGCTGCCATTGCAAGACCGTTAGTAATAGGTCCTACCCCACCTTTAGTAGCGTATAAGTCTTGAACTGATGTACTTGCTCGGTTTGACAGATATGCAACAACATAGAATATGACAAAGGTAATAAAAACGATAACAATACCTATTAGTGGATTAGATAGTTGCCAAGCTTGATTGTCCATTGATACTACCCCCTCGCCGCGATTTTTTCATTCTCTTGATTTTCTTTGTCAATTTCATCGTCAATGTGATTGCCGATTTTACCAGCTACAAAAACTAAAACCAGAACCCCGAACCAACCGCTAAGAATTGGGACAATATACATGATTGGAAATCCAAATAAGTAACCGTCAACTGGAAAAAGTGAAAAGAATAGTCCTAAATGACCCGAGAGTAAAAATAAAAGGGACATGATAATGGTGAACCAAACTTCTTTTTTATAAGCGCTCATAAAATTTCCTCCCTTAGCGAAATGTAATAGCCTGTTTATCATGTTTTAAGTCTGGTCTAATCGGCCTAGTGACTAGTAGTGATAATTAGAACAAATTACGCAAATCCTCAGAAATAGTATGTATTACTAATCAAATGAACGGAACCTCCTTTTTATACTATTTAGAATTTTCAGATAATCGTTTTAATTTTACATGCTAAATGAATAATTTTCAATGTTAAAATTTTGAAAATTATAAATATTCAAAGTAATTTTAGCTGTATTTAAAGGCGTTTGTCATAAAAGCAAATTACTCCCTTTAAAACAACAAATTCCTCCCACAAAAGCAGGAGGAATTTCCCAGTAACCAATTCTGGAAGTTGATCTATTCTCTTTTTGATTTGGAATCCTAGGACAAGTATTCTTGTCCTTCGATCCAATCTATAAACTGTCTTGCAGTCCTTGCAGAACGTCCGTTATACCATAGTGCCCATTGGAGAGCCTCTTTTTTTAGCCATTCTTTGTTGATCTTTAGATTTCTATGGGTCGCTATCCCATCAACTATCTTTAGATAGCGGTCTTGATTCGGTGAAGTAAATACAACATTTATGCCAAACCGATCCGCGAGAGAAAGCTTTTCCTGCATGCTATCCCCTGCATGAACTTCTTCATTATGGTTACCTGACTGTAAGCCGGCTCTTTCACTAAAATACTCTTTAACTAGATGTCTTCGGTTGGAAGTTGCATAAATTAGTATGTTAGGTGTTTTACTTTCTAGTCCGCCCTCAAGAACCGCTTTAAGGGAAGTATAGTTTTCCTCATTATCCCCAAATACCAGATCATCAACGAATATAATGAATTTTTGGGCCCTATTTTTTAGATGCCTGATAATTAGCGGAAAATCTGCAAGATACGCTTTCGGAATTTCCACCATACGCAGTCCTTGGGCATGATATTCATTGAGTATGGCCTTGACAGTCGATGACTTCCCTGTACCCCTATCACCATATAACAGCACATTGTTTGACGGAAAACCCCTCAGAAACAGTTCAGTATTCTCAATCACTCGTGAACGTTCGCTTTGGTATTCAATTAGTTCGTTTAAGGTGATCGGGTCAGGGCTATCTATTCCTTTCAAGTAGCCCTGACCATTGGATTTTTCCCATACAAAGGCTATGTAGCGTGCGAACAAACCACAACCATAATTTTTGTGGAAACTTTTAAGCTCTGCTAGACACTCAGCCCATTGAATGGAGCTGCAAAACCGTTCTTTGATTCGATGTATATGATGATTACGACTATAAGATTGACTTTCTAATGTCCAATCAGGAAGGTTTTCGATGAAGGTTTTATAGCTGCTGTTTTTGAATAACTCGGTTATTTCTGCTTTAAGCATAGTTGGCTCAAGCTTCGAAACCAGCTGAAGGCTATTTAGATCTTGTGAAACTGCTTTTTCAAGAACTTTTTCATAGCCATTGGGCTGTACCCCTTGCAGTTTATATGAAAATGGATTCTCATCAAACACGATTTTATCTAGGATGTGGTCTTTTAATGACAGGGTACTGCTGTTTGCCAATTCAAAGTAATAATCATTATAATAGTTAATAACTTCTCTAAGTGAAAGCTCAGCTTTGTCTAGGCCAATAAGTAGAGTTTTTAGCTTACTCAGCACTTTATCTTCCAGTAGTCCTCTATAGATAGAAAGTGATTCCAGCGCCAGTAAAGTAGTTGTCAACTTGGTTTGTCCCATAATAGTCCCTCCAAATGAATATTTCTTCAATGAAAGCCCCTTCTGCCCGGAAGGACCGAAGGGGAGAGTAGTGAGAGTTTCTTAATAACAAGTATAGCATTCAAAAAATTAATTAGGAAGACCACTAGGGGTTAACTATCTAATGAGATAGCCTAGATGCAAAGTAGGTGAACGTTACGACCTCCGCATTCCAAGATGTGGTAACCAGTAGCTGAGTGGTGTATAATAATGATATAAAATCTTCAAAGAGAATGGTTACTACGTTAACTACGATCAAACGTGTGTAAAATCAAATAAACAAATGTAAATAGAAAATGTGGGAAGTAGATGGAGGATAAGTAATTGCAAGAACCAAAAGAACAATACGAAAAAAGAAAGCTGTACTATGGGCGACGGTTGAAAACCTTATCTGAGACGATCAACCGTTTAAGCAATATTAGACTTGTCATGTTCCTTGCTGGCAGCGGGTTGGCTGGGTTTTTTTATTTCGCATACAGTGCTTCTTTAGGTTTAGGGGCGGCTATTGTTACATTAGTCGTTTATAGTGGTTTGGTTATTTGGCACCACAACTTAAAAAAACGACACAGTTATTCTCAGGTGCTCTATGAAATTCATGATCAAGGGTTGAAGCGCTTGGATGGTGAATGGAAGTTTTTCCCAGACAATGGAGGGGAATTCAAAGATCCAGCTCACCCATACTCAGAAGATCTTGACCTTTTTGGAGTGGGTTCGCTGTTTCAGTGGATTAATTCAGCAAAAACCTTTAGAGGTAGGGAAAAACTGAAAGAGTGGTTGGCAGAGCCTCCAGTTGAGATTGAAAAGATTCAAAGGAGGCAAGTGGCAATCCAGGAACTTGCCAAGAATTTAGCTTGGCGACAGAGATTTTTAGCAGAGGCTAGGATGGCAAAGCGCGCTATGAATTCTCCCAAAGAGATCATAGAATGGGCGAAGACGTACGATAAATCTTATCTGCAACTTAGAGTACTAATTCTAGCACGAGCGCTCCCGATAATTACCATCTCCTTTTTGTTGCTTTATCTTTTGACCCCGAGATTCTCCTACTGGTATCCACTGGCGGGCTTTATAGTTCAGGCGATAATACTCTTTTTAGGAAAGAAACGGGGTAAAGCTTTAAATTCAGTCTATGCCTATAAAGATAGTATTAAAATCTATGAAAAGATGTTGGAGCGGTTTGAGAAACGATCCTTTCAATCAGACTATATACAGACTTTAAAAAAGGGTCTATACGATCGTAACAAGAACTCAGCATTTGAGCAAATTAGAAAGCTGTCGAGTTTAGCTGATCTGATAGCTAACCGGGACAA
>JADQBO010000151.1 GCA_016278585.1 Desulfosporosinus sp. | reverse complement strand
CCGTAAATACTTCTGCAACGTGGAACGGTTGTGACAAGAAACGTGGGATCTTACGAGCCCTAGATACAATGAGTTTTTCCTCTTCAGAAAGCTCATCCATACCTAGAATTGCAATAATATCTTGCAACTCTTTATATTTTTGAAGGATTTGTTGAATACGTCGTGCTACATCGTAATGCTCGTCACCAAGCACTTGAGGGGAGAGAATCCGTGACGTGGAGTCCAATGGGTCCACAGCCGGATAAATCCCAATTTCAGCAATAGCACGAGACAGAACTGTGGTTGCATCCAAGTGAGCAAAAGCCGTTGCTGGAGCAGGGTCTGTCAAGTCGTCCGCAGGCACATAGATAGCCTGTACAGATGTGATAGATCCTTTACGTGTAGACGTAATCCGCTCTTGCAACTGACCCATTTCCGTAGCAAGTGTCGGTTGGTAACCTACGGCAGAGGGCATCCGACCAAGCAAAGCCGAAACCTCAGATCCAGCTTGTGTGAATCGGAAAATGTTGTCAATAAATAGTAGTACGTCCTGACCTTGATCATCACGGAAGTATTCCGCCATGGTCAGACCCGTTAGGCCAACTCGAAGACGAGCTCCAGGTGGTTCATTCATTTGACCGAAGACCATCGCAGTCTTATTAATAACCCCGGACTCAGTCATTTCGTTATAAAGGTCTCTTCCTTCACGAGTACGTTCACCAACGCCGGCAAATACGGAAATACCACCGTGTTGTTTAGCAATGTTATTGATAAGCTCCATGATTAGTACTGTCTTACCAACTCCAGCACCACCGAAAAGGCCGATTTTTCCTCCCTTAGAGTAGGGAGCAAGTAAGTCAATAACCTTAATTCCAGTCTCTAAGATGCGCGTTGAAGGTTCTTGGTCTTCAAAGGCAGGAGCTGGTCGATGGATTGGATAATAGGTATCTGAGTTAACTTCACCAGCGTTGTCGATGGGTAGTCCTAAGACATTCACCATCCGTCCAAGGGTAGCTGATCCTACAGGAATCGTAATTGGTGCACCAGTATTAATGACTTCAATCCCACGCTGCAACCCATCAGTAGAGGACATTGCAACGCAACGTACTGTGTCATTTCCAAGATGTTGAGCAACCTCTAAGGTTATATTAAGGTTCTGCTCCGGAACCTTAACCTGAATAGCACTATAGATTTCCGGCAGTTCGTCAGGCGCAAACGCAACGTCAACTACCGGTCCCAAAACTTGCAAAACCTTGCCGTTTTTCACAGGCGCGAAACCTCCTTATTGGGTATTTCCGGCAGCTTAATCTAAGGCAGCTGCTCCCCCGACAATTTCAGATATTTCCTTAGTGATCGCCGCCTGTCGGGCTCTGTTCATAGCTAGCGACAGCCGCTCAATCATATCCTTGGCGTTATCCGTTGCAGAACTCATTGCCGTCATCCTAGCCCCTTGCTCACTCGCTTTTCCTTCAAGGATCGAGCGGAAGACCTGAGTTTCAACATACTTCGGCAACAAACTGTTAAGGATCACCTCGGGAGAGGGTTCAAAAATGTACTGTTTACTTTGTTTTACTTCCGGCTGTTTAATCGGAAGTAATTTGACTTGTGTTGGTCTCTGGGTAATTGCGGTGACGAATTCAGTATATAGAAGATATACTTCATCCGCTTCGCCCTGTTCATAAAGGCGTACCACTTCTTGGGCTATCTGTTTTGCTTGACTATAACTCGGGTCATCCCCGAGAGCAATAAACTCAGCCAAAAACTCTATTTTACCGCGCCGAAAAAAATCTCGACCTTTGCGGCCAACCGTCACTAGCTTAACTTCTTGTGGTGATTCTTTAATGAGACCAGAAGTCTTACGGATGAGGTTCGCATTGTACCCTCCACACAGACCACGATCTGAAGTTATCAACACATAAACCACCTTTTGCACCGGCCGCTCTTTTAAGAGCGGATGAACAACATCTACAGGAGCCTGTGCTAGGCGTTCCAAGACTCCTTGCAATTGGTGGGCATAGGGGCGGGCAGCGTTAAGCTTTAGTTGGGCTTTTCTGAGTTTGGCCGCGGAAACCATTTTCATCGCCTTAGTGATCTGCTGCATATTGCGTACACTGCGGATCCTGCGACGAATATCGCGTACTCCTGCCACCTCGTTCACCTACTCCTTTTTAATCTAGGCCAAGAATCCCTGCTTGAATTCATTAATCGCTTTTTCAAGCTCGGCGGTCAATTCTTTGGAGAGCGCCTTCTCAGTGCGAATTTTTGCCAACAGGTCGGCCTTCACGGAGCGCATGAAGCGCAGGTATTCTTCTTCAAACTTCCCAATCACTTCAACATCAATTTCATCAATGAATCCTTTGACCGCTGCGAAGATAACGACAACTTCTTCTTCGACGGGCATCGCCGAGTACTGGCTTTGCTTGAGGATTTCCAAAGTCCGCTTACCACGAGCGAGTCGCATTTGCGTTACTTTATCCAAGTCTGATCCGAACTGAGCAAAGGCCGCTAACTCACGGTAACTGGCGAGGTCCAAACGAAGCTGTCCAGCAACCTGTTTCATAGCTTTGATTTGCGCATTACCTCCTACCCGAGAAACCGAAATTCCAACGTTAATAGCTGGTCGGAAACCCGAGAAGAAGAGGTCTGATTCTAAGAAGATTTGTCCATCTGTGATGGAAATTACGTTGGTTGGAATATAGGCCGACATATCACCCGCTTGAGTCTCAATAATTGGCAGTGCTGTCATTGACCCTGCGCCGAGTTCATCGGACAGTTTAGCAGCACGTTCTAATAAACGGGAGTGTAGATAGAAAACGTCTCCTGGGTATGCTTCACGACCTGGCGGACGTTTAAGCAATAAGGAAAGTTCACGGTAGGCGACGGCTTGTTTAGAAAGGTCATCATAGACAATCAGAACATGCTTGCCATTATACATAAATTCCTCGCCCATAGCGCAACCTGAGTAAGGTGCAATATAAACCATCGGCGCGGGTTCAGATGCAGTAGCAGCTACGACAATGGTATACTTCATAGCATCATGATCTTCTAACGTTTTAACCACGCCTGCAACCGTTGATGCTTTTTGACCGACAGCCACATAAATACAAATCATATCTTGGCCTTTTTGGTTAATAATCGTATCGATCGCCACCGCTGTTTTACCAGTTTGGCGGTCACCAATAATTAGCTCCCGCTGTCCACGGCCAATGGGAACCATGGCGTCAATAGATTTAAGACCTGTCTGTAAAGGCTCATGAACTGATTTTCGAGCGATAACACCGGATGCTACGGATTCAATTGGACGAAATTTATCCGTCACAATTTCTCCTTTACCATCAATAGGTTGTCCAAGAGCGTTAACGACTCGTCCAATCATAGCTTCGCCAACTGGGACTTCAACGATCCGTCCCGTCCGTTTTACTTGGTCTCCCTCTTTAATTCCTGTAAAGGGGCCTAGAATAACGCAACCAATATTATCTTCCTCAAGGTTCATCGCCATACCGTAAACATTACCCGGGAACTCAAGGAGCTCACCAGCCATAGCCTTTTCAAGGCCATAAACACGGGCAATTCCGTCTCCGACCTGGATAACTGTCCCGACATCTACAATGTCAACAGCTGTATCGTAGCGTTCGATTTGCTGTTTGATAATAGAACTTATTTCTTCTGGACGCAAGTTCATTCTGTTATTTCACCCCTACTTCCTGAGGTTTATCCGAATTTTTACGTAGATTCTCACGCATTTTACCTAAAGCGTGGGCGACGGTTCCATCCATTACACGATCTCCGATCTGTAATAGAACGCCGCCAATCAGTTCAGCCCGAACTTCACTTATAATGCGAACCTCTTTCCCTGTCATACGTACAATAGCCATTTTAAGTTCGTCAAGTTGAGGAGCACTTAGGGCAATAGCGCTTGCTACTTTTGCTTCCACTACTTGACGTGCCTCATCAGCCAACTTTGTAAACTCACGTTGAATGTATGG
>JADQBO010000214.1 GCA_016278585.1 Desulfosporosinus sp. | reverse complement strand
TTCGTGTCGATAATGTGGAGCCTTTCCTCTTTCATAGAGCTTTTTAAGGGCTTTTTTAGGCCGGTTAGTCTTGGTTCCAAAGACCAGTTTATTAGGATGATAGAGATCCCATATTGCTAATCCTTCCCGTAAAAACTCTGGATTGGAAACGATATCAAATAAGTCTTCATTTATCCCTTTTTCAACTAACGTATGGTGAATCCATTCATTCGTTCCTGGAGGAACAGTGCTCTTGGTTATAATAATCTTATAGATATTTGTCGTTGCAGCTATGACTTCCACAACTTGGTTTAGAAACGTAAGGTTGCTGCTTCCATCATCCTTGGAAGGCGTACCTACGGCAATTAGAATAATTGGATAGTCTTTAATGCCTTCTTCCACCTGAGATGAAAATGTTAACTTATTATTTGACACGTTTTTGTTAATTAATGCTTCTAAACCTGGTTCATATATGGGAACCTTACCCTGGCGAAGGCTATCAATTTTTGATGCTTCCATGTCCACACATAGAACTTCATGTCCAAAATCCGCTAATGCAGCAGCTGTTGTGAGGCCTACATAACCTGCGCCTACGATGCATATTCTCATCAATCGTTCCACCCATTCTAATATAATGTCAATTTTAATTATTGTATTAGAATTTGATAGCATGGGTTACAAATTTACAAATTATGGATTACTATTTATTGTATAGACAAATTACCCTTACATTGATTCCATTCATCGACAAGGTTGAATAGATTATTATTGAACCTTGATAATAGTGGAGGGAAAGATGTGAAAGAATATCAGATTCACGCGTGGGATAGTGAAGATCATCAACAATTAGGTATTGATTTAGATATGTGGGTACCACCAGAAGTAGATGCATTTGCAGAGCAAGTAATGGCATGTTATGACATGAAAGTTCAGGAAAAAACCTTAATTACAGCCAAGTCAGATAAAGGTGGGGCCATCTGGAAAATTGAAACTGATCAAGGTCCCCGCAGTTTAAAAGTATTGCACCGCAAGCCCGCCAGAAGTCTCTTTAGTGTAGGAGCGCAGGACTACCTAGTAAAACAAGGCGCAAGGGTTCCAGAACTAAAAGAAACCAACGATGGGATGCTTTATGTCGAAAAGGGTGGGAAGTTGTGGATTGTTACGGATTGGATCGAACCTCTTACTCCAGCAAGTAAGGATTTAGAAGGTGCTCAGGCCTTATGCTATGGCTTGGGGGAGTTTCATAGGTATTCCAAGGGATATACTCCGCCAACCGGCTCTGAAAGAGCTTCGAGGTTATATCGTTGGCCCGATTATTATAGGAAAATAGTTAATAAACTCGACTGGTTTCGAAATGTCACCAGGGCTTATTTGGAACTTCCAAATAGCCAAACACTTCTATCTGCCATCGACAACTATGAGCGAGAAGCTCAAGAAGTGTTAAGTTTTCTTGAGCAGTCATCTTACGCTCAAATGGTTGCAATAGGAGAAGAAAGCTGGGGACTTGTTCATCAAGATTTTGGATGGTCTAATGGACAACTTGGAACTGGTGGACTTTGGGTGATTGATTTAGATGGAGTGTCCTACGATTTGCCAATACGCGATCTTCGTAAGCTCATTTCGAGCACAATGTTCGACTTGGGAAGATGGGACGTTACGTGGATACAGGGAATGATTAATGCCTACCACGCTGCAAATCCTCTTGACTTAGAAACTTACGAAGTATTACTAAATGACCTAGCCTTCCCCAATGAGTTTTATAAACACATCAGTGAGATGTTGTACGATCCATTAAATTTTATCAACCTTAATGTTGAAACAATTCTTCAGCGTCTTACACTTGTAGAAGAAACGAAGGGTCAGGCATTGGCTGAGCTAAAACTAGATAAGTATAAGTTCGAAACGGGTAACTATACTTTGATGCCTATTTTTGAACCCGAAATTTTAGAGATGATGCAAATGAAAGCTACTATGGAAAATACAACTTTACCAACTCTAATCAAAGAGAAATCCTTCTTAAATCCGGATAAGATCCAAGAAGGATTAGACAATGAAAAGGCTCACAAAAAAGACTTAACTAAAAGTATTGAAAGACAGAAAAATTCAAAGAAAAAGAATGGTAGCTTAAAGGTTCTAATGATTTGTACAGAAAAGCTGCCAGTTCCACCTGTAAGGGGTGGAGCGATTCAAACCTATATCCAGGGCATATCAGGAATATTGGGTCAACAACACGAACTAACGATTTTGGGTACGACAGATTCTTCATTACCTCTTGAAGAATTTAAAGATAATATTCAGTATGTAAGAATCGATAGCGAGCAAAGCTTTGAAATTTATTCAGGGAAAGTGATTAATTTCCTGCAAGGAAAGTCCTTTGATCTCATTCAGGTGTTCAATCGACCGCGGCTTATTTCATTAATCCGTGAAGTAGCTCCCCATTCAAAACTAATCTTGAGCATGCATAACGACATGTTTAATGCTAATAAGATTCTTTACGATGAAGGGATTACCGCGATTGCTGAAGTAGAGCGTATCATTACAGTCAGTGACTATGTAGGAAATACAATTGCTAATCTCTATCCTCAAGTCGCAGAAAAGGTTCAAACGATCTATTCAGGAGTAAACCTGGATACATTTATTCCTTGGAAAAAGTCTAAAGAAGCTACTCTGATTCGTCAGAAACTAAGGGAAGACTATAATCTTGAGGACAAAACCGTTATTCTATTTGTTGGAAGATTGACCCCCAAAAAGGGTACGGATCTACTAATCCATGCCCTTAACGAGGTTCATTCATGTGAATCTAATATTGCCTTGGTGATCGTTGGGGGAACTTGGTACAGCGTTGATAGAGTCACTGATTATGTTGCCTATATACGTTCCCTAGCGGAAAAAGCACTATTTCCTGTGATAACAACTGGTTATGTACCCGCTGATCGTATTCACCAGTGGTTTTGGGCAGGAGATATTTTTGTGTGCCCTTCTCAGTGGCAAGAACCACTAGCTCGTGTCCATTATGAAGCTATGGCGGCCGGTTTACCTTTCATTACGACGGCTAGAGGTGGTAATCCTGAAGTAGTGATCAATGAAAATGGATTAATTGTCGAGCAACCCGAGGATCCCGTTGAATTTGCTGAGAAGTTTAACCAGTTATTAAATGATCCTGAACTTAGACAGAGAATGGGCCTAAGTGGTAGGGATTTAGCTGAAAAACGATTCGGTTGGCAGAGGGTGGCAAACGAAGTCTCAGAAACTTGGAAGGCCATATTTAACGGTAAAATGACCTCTAAGAATGCTGGTAAACATGCTCATGATAAAGGCAAAACCAAACCTAAATCAAAAGATAAGAAAAAGGGCAACCTTGAAACCAAATTAAAAGATAAGCAAAAGTGCAATATTAAAGCCGAATTAAAAGATAAGCAAAAACCAAAAGAAATAAAAACAGACAATAGAGCTAAACCTTTATCTGAATTTAAGTCAGTAAACTTTGATAGAGATCAAGGATCAGGAAAAGGTAAAAGCTCAGGTTTAGATAAAGACAGGTGTTTAGTAACTAAAGGTGACCATAACGTGAGAAGGTCAGCTAGGGATAAAGATTCTCCGGTAGTTTCATCCGTCGTGAAGATTTCACGAGACATGATTTATCGAACCGGAGAAGATCACAATTCAATGGATAAGAAGAATGACTCTGGGATGACTCAAGAAAAGTATGTTCCAAGAGGGGTAAATACGGATTTATTGGAGTCAAAGAGTTCATCTGTTATAAAGATTACGCGAGGAATGATTCGGCGCTAAATCCAATCTTTCTTTAATGAGAAATCAGTGTTAAAAAAATTATAGTTCTTTTTGACGGGAAGGCAGAAATGCTAACCCGTTATTGTTTGTTAGTGTATAATAAAGAAATTAAAGAGTCTGACAAATTTTATTTGGGGGCATAATTTGGAGCAAAACGTGGAAGAACGACAAGAAACGTGTTCTATTGTTAGTAAGCTC
>JADQBO010000101.1 GCA_016278585.1 Desulfosporosinus sp. | reverse complement strand
GTCCCCCTGTCCCCCCGTCCCCCTGTCACCCGTGTCACCTGCCGTCCCTTGTCACAATAGATGAAAGGAGCGATCTTATGTGATCGCCCCTTTTCGCTTTGTTTTACCTAAGACATAATTTTGCCCTGATTATTGCGAATCGCTGTGGACACTATTGACTAGACAAATTTAATTAATCCATAATATCTGCACCTTGTTCGGCCATCTCCTTTTCGGCGTAGGTGATCATTTTTTTAACCATGTTTCCGCCGATTTGACCAACTTCTCGGGTGGTCATATTAGCATATCCTTTTTCTTGAATATCATCGTCTAAATCTAATTCTTCAGCAACTTCCCATTTTAGTTGATCCAACTGTCTTTCGGATTCAGGAACCTCAGGTTTATTGCGGCTCATACGACCATCCTCCTTTATTTCAGTTGTAATTGAACTCATTAATAGACTATCCATCAAAGAAAACGCTATACATACTTAATTAAACACCAAATAGTCTGTTATTAATATTATTAAATAAGAGCAGATTAGCTTGCTTTTAAATTTTGTGTAGCATAATAATTCTGAATTATCGCATTAGTTGTAAAGGATATCCATACCACCTGTCGAATTATCATAGTAAGATAGTAAGGATGCAGTGCTATATGAGGAGTGAGATTATTTGCATGAAATGTCTTTGATGGGAGGGGTATTTGAGGTTATTGAGCAGACCCTTGCCCAGCATGATATAAAGCGAGTATTGCAAGTCAAGCTTAAGGTCGGAGAACTGACCAATGCAGAACCTGATGCCTTAAATATGGCGTTCGAAGCCTATAGCAAGGATACACGTTGTGAAGGTGCAGAGCTGATTGTGGAACGCGTCCCGGTGCGAGGGCGTTGCCGAACTTGTCACGGAGAATTCGCACTAGCAACCATGATATTTCTCTGTCCTATGTGTCAAAGTTCTGCTATAGATGTGATACAGGGTGAGGAACTATTACTTGAAAGTTTGGAGGTTGAATAATGGAGTCTAGCCGTCGTGAAATTGAAGTAATGGCTAATTTACTTAGTTCAAATGATATGCAAGCTGATGTAAATCGTACTTATTTTAGAAAGAATCATTGTTTAGCTATTAACGTGATCGGGTCACCTGGATCAGGGAAAACGACCCTCCTTGAAAAGACGCTACCTTTGTTAATGCTAAACCTGCGGGTAGGAGTTATCGAGGGAGATATCTTTACAAGTAAAGATGCAGATCGTATTGCCGCTTACAACATTCCAGTAATACAGATTAATACTGGCGGTGGATGCCACTTGGACAGTAAAATGGTTAATAAAGTATTACCTGTATTTGATGAAAAGGGAGTAGACCTTTTAATTATTGAAAACGTAGGGAACCTTGTATGTCCAGCAGACTTTGATTTAGGAGAGGCTTTTAAGGTTATTGTTTTGAGTATTGTCGAAGGGGATGATAAGCCCGCAAAATATCCTGTGATTTTCCGAAATGCCAAAGCAGTTGTTCTTAATAAGATGGATCTTGAGGCATTGACAGATGTAAATATGGAAAATATGAGACGGGATATCCTGGCTATTAATCCGGACATTAAGATTTTTGAGGTTTCTTGCCGCAAAGGGAATGGGCTTGAAGAATGGATAAGTTGGTTAAAGCAAGAGGTCGCTAATGCTTAAGGCTAATCCTTCCTCGAAAAAGTAATTGGATGAGCAAAGAAGGATAAAGAAGTAAACACACTGTTAAAGTACCTGATTGAGTGTACTTAAGCAGTGTGTTTTTTTGTTAGCATCAATCTAATGTCGGTGTCGAAGTAAACGTTCCTTCCCGTTGAATAGAATCCACTTCTTGAAGAATAAATTCCACAAGACGGGGAAAGAGAGCTTCAATTTCAGGACTGATATCCATTCCCCATTCTAAACTTTTAGGTTGTACACCAAAGATTAGGGTTTGTGGAGCCTGGCCTAATACATTAGCCATCGCTAGGACCTCTATTATGCCTATTTGATGAAATGAAACTTCGTATTGTTCAGGGATAATTTGAAGATCTCCTGGCTGAAAGCGGAACAATGCCCCAGGTTCAGCTTTTGCATTAAAGGCATCGACGATAATCAGAAAGTCGACATCTTGAATTAAATGAACGAGTTCAAGCCCCGCCGTTCCCCCTTCAAGTATTTCTACGTTGTCAGGGAGAGTATTTTTAGCTAGTTCGTCCAAAAAGCGTACTCCTAAACCTTCGTCAGATAAGAGGATGTTTCCTACTCCCATCACCATAATTTTTGGTGACTGCATGGTTATACGCCCTTCTCCTTTCTTGTTTTGCCAAAGAACATAAATAAAAACTGTTCATAGGCTGAGGTGAAGACGAGATAAATATGAACAGAGATGACGGCAATAAATATCCACATTAAGAGATAGTGGAATCCGCGTACAGCCGCTAAACCTCCAAAATAACTAGCAACACCGGCTAATTGTTCACCCTTGTAGAGTACAAATCCCGTTAAAGCTTGGAGCACAGACATAATAGGTAAGGCAATATAGGCCATTTTTTGAAGAGGGTTGTATTTCCCGGTTTCCGGATGTTTACCTATAAATAAATAATATTTTATTTGGGGCCAAGTTGTTTTAACATCCTGGGTGTTTAAAAGGAAGGTGTCATAATCTTTATGTTTGCCAAAAAAGGAGTAATAGAACCGTACAACACCATTAATAATTAAAAGATACATAAAGATAAAGTGTAAATTACGCATTAAATTCATAGACATTCCAGGATATGGGGAATGAATAAACCATCCTGTGATAATTAAAATTAAAAAGTTAATTAAATTGATCCAGTGGCTAATGCGCTGAAACAATGGGTGGTCTAAGTCTAATTGGCTAGACATGTCCTTCCCTCCTTTATTACCAGCCGATCTGGAATTTTTTAATGTTGTTAGTTACTGGATCGATGAGGTGAATTGCACAAGCCAGGCATGGGTCATAGGAACGAACGACCCGTACAACGTTTACAGGATTCTCAAGGTCAGGAACGGGTACACCGATTAAGGCTTGTTCCAGTGGTCCACGAACACCCTTGTCATCCCTTGGGGAGAAGTTCCAAGTGGTCGGAACAACCATTTGATAGTTCTCAATTTTATGATCAGCAACCTTGACAAAGTGACCCAGTGAGCCTCTTGGGACTTCAGTCATACCTGCACCTTGCCCAGTAGCTGGGGCATCCCAATGCTCAGTATCATGAATGCGGAAATCCTTAGTTCCCATTTCTTTTTCTAAATCATCTAACCAATTGAACATATCTTTGGCCATGAGGATGGTTTCATAGGCTCGGGCAGCATGACGTGCAACGGCACCCGGCTTGATATTATACTTAGCGATAATGTCCATAAGACCTTTAGGTTGCATAACAAGCATTCTTGCCAGAGGTCCCACTTCTATTGGCTTATCATCATAGCGAGGGGCTTTAACAAAGGTGTAGGCCCCCTTCTTATCAAGATCAGGAACAGTATCCTCGGTAAAGGGTGTTTTCCCATTAGCGCTGGCTTTATACCAAGAATATTGAACATCCTCGGTTATTTTGTTTTCGTCGACGGGTATGATATTACTTAGATTACCATCCATGATAACACCTGCTTTAAAGAATAAATCTTTACCGGCATTGTCACGTGCAAATCCACCATAGGACAGATAGTTGGGACTTCCACCGCCGACACCAGCCTGAGCTAAGGGTAGAAGTGGTCCAGTACCGAAGGTTAAAACATCTTGCAAATAAGTCTTTTCAATAAAATTAAGCTGCTCATAAAGCATCGAACGGAATTGCTCAACTATTTGAATGTTGGGCAACATAGTCACGCCACCAACAACAATCGAAGATTGGTGGGGCTGTTTGCCGGCAAAGAGTGCGGACATTTTCTTGGCTTTCGCTTGCATCTCCAAAGCTTTAAGGTAGTGGGCGACAGCCATTGTCACTAATTCAGGATCGTTAACACTAAACTCATCTG
>JADQBO010000469.1 GCA_016278585.1 Desulfosporosinus sp. | reverse complement strand
TAAGTACATATACCAAATGCTGCAAGTGGGATTGGATAAACATCTTCCAACCCGCTTTCTTGTAGTTGACCTACTAACTCCCGTTCAGCTTGAACTAAACGTTGTTCTCTTATTAAAAGTTGCTCTGCAGTTTCTTTTAAAAATGATTCCGCTTCTTTAGGACGATCTGGAAGAGAATCCGACCACTCACGTAACCGAGAGCGCCGAGGCATCAGAATTTCAATCATCGACCCCGTTTCTTGGTGCAATAATTTGAAACCTTGACGAACGCGATCAGGATCTCGATATAATCCCCGCATAAGCGTTTCAGCTGGTTGGGGAATTTCTACGGATTCCTCAAACCGCACAATCACTTCTCCATTTCGCTCTGGGAACTTGAGTCCCATGGCCTTCTCAATCTCTAATCTCATTGAAGACACATCTGATCCCCCCTAGCCTTGTCTCTTCTTTCATCCTATGGATTGAAGAGATAATTCAGACCATGCTGATCTAAATTTGACCATTATTGATTGCTTTGTTAAAATTAGTAAAATCATATCAGAAACGAGCTGAGGACTATGTCTAATCGCACCTATCATGAAATGATTCTAGATACGTTTCAGGAACAGGCACTTGATGCAATCGATGCTGGAAAATCTGTCATTGTTGCAGCGCCCACCGGCACAGGAAAGACTCTTGTTGCAGATTATTTAATCGAAAAGGCCATGAAGGAACACTTAAGAGTGATCTACACGGCACCCATCAAGGCCCTAAGCAACCAGAAATTCAGGGACTTTAAAAAACAGTTTGGAGAGGATGCTGTAGGCATAATGACAGGAGATGTCGTCCTCAACCCGACCGCTCCCCTGCTTATCATGACAACTGAAGTTTTTCGTAACCAAGTTATCACCGAAGACCCCAACCTAGAGTTTGTGTCACACATTGTTTTTGATGAGATTCACTGGTTGAATGACGAAGAACGTGGGACAGTCTGGGAAGAATCCATCATTTTAGCCCCACCGAAAATGAAGATTCTCGGGTTGAGTGCTACAATCGCTAATGCTCAACATTTAGTGGATTGGATCGAATCCATCCGACACGAAGAAGTTACCTTAATTGAAGAACATAATCGCGTTGTACCATTAGAGTATTTTTACTATACCAAAGACACTGGCCTTGTTGACTACGATCAACTTTGGCGATATTATCGTCGTAAACTAAAAGACCGAATCAACGATGATAATCCCTTTGGCCCAACGACTCACTTAGATCTCATTCGCACCATCCAGCGTGATCATCTTCCAGCGCTCTTCTTTGTGTTTAGCCGCAAACAATGCGCCTTAAAAGCCATGGAACTAGCAACTATTGCAAATTATTTAAGACAGAATGAGCGACGAATAGTAGAAGATAAATTCGTACACCTCTTTGGTCCTGAAATTGAATGGTCGTCTTCCACACGTCAACTCAAGCGTTTATGTTCAAAGGGCATCGCATACCATCATGCTGGATTGCTTCCATCTCAAAAAGTCATTGTCGAAGAACTTTTTCTAGAAAGGCTTATCAAGGTACTCTACTGCACAGAAACCTTTAGCGTAGGGATAAATTACCCTGTCAAGGCGGTTTGTTTTGATTCCCTTAATAAATATGACGGAAGAAATTTTCGTCCTCTCGCTAATCATGAGTTTTTTCAAATGTCTGGCAGGGCGGGTCGACGCGGCCTAGATGAAAAAGGGTTTTCTTTTGCCCTGGTTGACTTGGGGTATATGGAAAAAAGCCCCCCACCTAAATTTGAGTTAAATCGGCTTGAACCCCTAACTAGTCAATTTAGATTAAGTTACAATACGGTTCTAAATCTCACTGCGACGCTATCCCAAGCGCAAATTGAAACTTACTTTCAAAAAAGCTTTTCAGCTTATAGCTACCAATTAAGTTCTAAGCGCCTTCATTCTGAATTAGCTCAAATCGAAGAAATCCTCGGAGGAGAACAACAACATCTCTGCGAAGAGGTTGGGTCCTTTAACTGTCCATTGAAACACCATCCCAAACGAAGAGAGCTCGTTAAACTAAAAAAGGCTTACACGTCATTAGGACCACGCAAACAATCTCGCGTATACGGACGAGAAATGGCCCGTAAAATTCGCGCCTGGGAAAAGCTATTATCCCAAACACCAAAAAGTTGCGACCCACAACGACAAGAAAACTGCCATGTTCATAGTAAAACCCACTTAAAACTAAAACAACGGCAGCAAGAACTTCAAAACGCTTTAGCTGCCCTTCCTGAAGAACATGCATTTCTACAAGAATTTGAATACAAAAAAAATCATCTTCGCCAAATAGGTTATTTACGAGAAGATGAACTATTACCCCGTGGAGCATGTGCCAGCCGTATTTATGTCCAAGAGCTGCTAGTGACTGAACTGATTTACTCGGATGTCTTCCCGCACTTGGATGACGATCAGCTGAATGCCTTGCTTTCTAGCATTGACTTTGAAGCAAGGAAAAATGATATGTTTCACCGGACCTCCGTCTTCGATTCAGGCCCTGTTAAAGAAATCTCGGAGTATATTCAAAGTATTTGTGGTCAAGATGCTATAAAATATGACCCTCGCGTTGCAGGAATTACCCATGCCTGGAGTCAAGGCAGTACCTTTGTTGAAGTACAGGCTTTGTGCAACCTAGACGAAGGAGACATCATCAGCGTTTTTCGGCGTACCATAGATCTGATGCGCCAAATGAAGGAAGCCGTAAACGATTCTGCCTTACGTAGTCGCTTAAAAGTATGTATGGAGAAACTTGACAGAGATGAAGCTGCTATCATGGAACTATAGGCAATACTTAATAATCCATGGATGTCGGGAAGACCCTAACTCTTTTAGAAAGTACTTTCTACCTAAACTAAATACACGTAAAAAAGGGAAAAGCATAAATGCTCTTCCCTTTTTGGGGTAAATGGATCATCATGAACCGTATGTTTACTCAGAAACCTCGAACATATCTTTACCTACACCACAGATCGGGCAAACCCAATCCTCTGGGATATCCTCAAAAGCAGTGCCTGGAGCAACTCCAGAATCTGGATCTCCAGCTTCCGGATCGTAAATGTAACCACAAGCTGTACAAACATACTTTTTCATAAAACCACCTCCATTTTTATTTAAAATCTCTCCTATGTTATTCTAACATTAATTAGCTACATTAGCTAATTCTTTAAAAATAAACGCTAAGATTTATTTCCGCTTAGGGAGCCTTTATCAAACGATATATTATAGTTGTTCAAAACGTACTTGCGAAAATTTTCGGCACAATGACAAGGTTCTCGATGATCACAAAAGCCCACCTCTAACTTTCCAATTAAATGGTGGTGTAGAATATGAACATTAACGTATAAATGACTAACTTGTTCATTTAATTCAAGATAGCGCCTTGTCGCAAAATATAATAAAATGAGCATCACAAAGCTAACAGACAAGCTAAAATTGGGAAATATTAATGGAAAAATTAAGGCTAATAATCCTAATAGTAAAACGATAATCCTCCCAATCGTCTCTTGACGCCTAGCTAATTTCCAATCATTATAGCGACCTAGAAATTCATAAAATAATTGAGCCATACGCGTTGGCGGAAACGGCGGATTTGGAGAAAGTACACCCAACCCTTATCCTTCCCTTCTCATCAAGCGTCTTATAAGCTCCCTTGAATAATAAGCCGGGAGAGATCATCAAGCTGCCCGGAATAATCTATCTGAACCTCAGATCCTAAGGTCCCTACAAAAAACATCTTCATCCCTAGCTCTTGACAGATTATATCATTGACATGTTTGCTGACCAATAAGCAATTTTGAGGTTTAACCCCCAGTTTTTCTGCTGCTTCCCTGAAAAAATCAAGCTGTGGTTTAGAATAATGGAAGTTATCTAAGGAAGCAATAACTTTAAAATGCTCAGGAGTGAGACCTGTCCAACGAACTTGTTCCCGGATAGCAGTTAATGGCATTAGTGAATTTGA
>JADQBO010000118.1 GCA_016278585.1 Desulfosporosinus sp. | reverse complement strand
CGATTGAATGAGCAAAGGGTACCATTTTGGTACCCTTTGAAGTGAGCGAATCCAGCTCATTTTCTTACATATGTCTATCCCCTGAAAACTAAGTGGACTATTGATATTTGATAATTGCTTATACCCAAATCTTTCGCCAATATCTGAAAGAATAAAAAGTGTATCGCAGCATTGATATATCTCTTTCCAATAAAGCACTGAGCCATAATCCTTTTCCTTATTAATGACGGGGAGTTTGTATAGGGGTACCGGAAGATTACAGTCTCCGTAACTTATAGGAGAAGAATTTTCAGCCAAAAATGTAGTAAAAAGTATATAGTAACTAGGGTCGGAACAAGTACATGAATCAGTAGGTCCAATAACATGACCAATTAACTTACACTGAGGTTCCCTTGCCGAAAGTTCCACTAGCCTGGAGAAATCATTTTTGCAATACTGATTATAATAGTTTTGGTCCAAGGAATCCTGGTCTGGAGCTATACAGTTAAGTCGTAATGTACCACATTCTTCAAACAGATTCCATTGTTGCTTAATAAGTTGTCCGTTCTTGTATAGAGAAACTAAAAAGTTCGAAAGTTCCCCGTCCCAAAATTCCTGCAGGGAGGTCTTCTTTTCATCAGGATAAAAAATATACACAAAAGAAACCACGACTTACTCACCCTCTTTAAATCTTGTCTTTGCATGTCACATAAAGTCCGGGGATTCCCGTAGCCTCCAAACCACATGCATCATCCTCTAGTTACGGGAACTCGTGTTAAAATGATGTGCAGCTTCCCAAAAATACAACTAATACGGCAAGTCTGGTCCTTCGGCACCTGTTCGTATATTTTACCTTTGGACGACCAGTGTTTAATTTAATATTCTCATATTCTATATTAATATATTCTTCATTAACTTCCCATCCTACGAATGCTGCCAACCTCCGAATTAAAGAGGGGCGGTATTTTACTGTAGAGTTGCCGGGTAGAAGTGGGCGATTACTCCCCCACGACCCCCACAGACCCGGACGTGCGGATTTCCCGCATCCGGTTCCTCTTATTACGGTTTTGCTAAATGTTGTAGTGCCTTATTTTTGGCATTGGAAGTGGATAATGTTTGAGAAAATCTTTGAACGAGTCCCAGCTTCTTTTACCTTTCCGCGTTCGCCGATTAAGCCACTTTCGCCATAACTGCAATACTGCGTGACGGAAAGCGCTAAGACACTTGGCATTTCCATTAATGTCATAATACTGATAGTGACCCTGCAGTTTAACACATAGAACTTTATGTTGATCTTTTATGGGAAGGTGCCTAGTTGTAGAATTGTAGGCCCGCAATAGTTAATGCCTTTGTTATCAAAAGGTGGTGAAACCATAAAGACTATTCTAGTAGTCGACGATAACGAGGGAATAAGGAGGCTTTTGAAAGAGTTCCTGACTCAGGAAAAATACAGAGTGGAAACTGCCACTAATGGAAGAGAAGCTTTACAACAAATTACCAAGAAGCTTCCATCTTTAGTTCTGTTGGATTACAAAATGCCTAAAAAAAACGGTCTTCAGGTATTGGATGAATTAAGTAAACAATTTCCCGATTTACCAGTAATAATGATAACTGGTTATTATGAAGAAAATGAAATAAAAAAAGCTCGGTCTAAAGGTGTTGAGTATTACATCATTATTAAGCCATTCTCGCTGTTTGAATTGCTTGAGACTATAGAGTCAATTATTTAGTTATAAATCCACCCTTTAACTTCCAATTGGTAAAGAAGGCCACTACTTTAAAATGTAGTGGCTTTAGCATTCCCGGCTATCGAATGGAACCCTAAGTAAAATGTTCCATTTAATGAATATGTGTATGATAATTATTTCGCCGCTACTCCAATAACCTTTTGATTCTTTTCTTCGGATGTTGGCATCGTTGGTTTAATATAGTCATTTGCAGGTTTAGCGTCAAATAAAGAGTCATCCCCGAGCTTGGAAATCAGTAATGCTGTCACTATTCCATATATACTGCTAGCGAAAGCATAAGAGAGATTACTGCTTGCATCTTTAGGTTTAACCTTATTCATAGCGAATCCGCTGGTTAAACCTGTTATTATCGCACCAAACGATATACCGAACATTAATCCTTTTGGAAATACCTTGTCTCTACCAGATTTACTGAGGATACTTATTTTTACTGCACCTCCCATCATAGCTAGCGTCAACGTCATTAATGTACCAAATACCTGTCCCGTTAATGATTTTGCTTGACGCTTACTACCCACCCAAACTCCTGAAGCGGTTTCGGCATATAAACGCTTTGAAATTCCCACTGTATAGGAAACTCTATCAATAATCACCATGCATAATCCGCCTACTAACCCCGCAATGCCACCTAAATATAATCTGTCTTTGATTTTCTCCACATTAATCACCTCGTCTTAATCTTTGAGTATTGCTATCAAAATATGACATGTAAAATTTGTATGTTCTTAAGTATAGTGCAATTAAAGTATACGATAATAACAGATGCACAAAATAGGTATTGGGTCGCGAAAAAGAATAATGTTCACTTAATCGTACTCTTTAAAGCAAATAAAATATGTTAAGAGTCAATTTCCGATAACTGAAGCAGTTTATTGTAGAGTTCTTTATCTACTAAATGTAACGAGTCTAGTTCCCTAACCAATGAAACCAAGCCAAAGGCCCAGCAATCATCATTTTCAGCTATTGACCGTTTTGCTGCATCCTCAATGTAAGGAATCAGCTCTATCGGATTTGTAGTTCTTAAGGTTTTAACGATAGTGCCAACCCCTGGCCAGTTTATATCTTGAAACCATTCCATTAGATACGGCAATACTGATTTGATACGTGGAAATCCAATTTGATTCAAGACTTCAGCAGCACTTTCCCAACATCCTTTATGACACAGTTCAGATTGCTGTGCTAAAAGAACGAGGTCATTTTCGTTAATGTTAACCAATTCTTTCTTTGCCAATTCGCGGACTTCCTTGGGTCCACTTAAATTAGCGATTAGTTCTTTAGAATTACTCAAAGCTATCCCTCTCCCGAAGAATAATTGGGTCGCGAATAAGAATAACTGGAAGTTCAAATGAAGAGGTTTCGCTCAGTCTGCCGGGGGGGTTAGGAGCGAAGCGAATTCGCTATGGACATATTGTGCTTATCCCTGGGGTTCCTAGCGAGGCCTTAGCTGAGCTTTCTAGTGATAATATCGATTACTGTTGACAATTACAGATGTCAATGTTATGCTTTAAATGACAATAATATTTGTCATAATGAAATATAATATTGTCATAAGGAGGATTATATGCCATTAAAGAACACCCTGAAAGTACAAAGGGCTAAGTTAGGGATAAACCAAGCTAAATTAGGTCAAATGGCTGGAGTATCAAGGCAAACTATCAGCCTAATTGAAAGAGGCGATTACAATCCCTCAATAACCTTAGTGCTTAAGCTAGCACGATTATTTGATGTTACAGTTGAAGATATTTTTTGCTATGAGGAGGATGGAAATAATGAATAAGAAAACCATATTTAGAATTATATTTTTATTGGTGATTAGTGGCATATTTGGAGCACTTTTTACACTTGGGTTATTGAAATTAAATGAATCAGAATACATGAGTATTGGAGATCAAATTGGTAAATTTTTTATAAATAATACTTCAGAATTACATCTAGGATTAATTATATGCCTCTACTTCCCAGCGGTATATTTATATTTTAAAGGAAAGAAATCTTATAGCCAAATATGTAATATCTCAGATGAAGAAGCTGATGAATTTGAAAAAGTCGGTTCCAAGTTTTTTGATTTAGCCATGTCAATAGGTAATGTATTCTTAATTCTTAACTTTATGTTATTTGGAATGGCTTTCAATACGACTAACAGTAACCATTCAATAGTGATTTTTCTATTTATGTTTAGTGTAATAGGAGTTTCAGTTTTGAATATAATTACTCATTGGCGTTGCATAAAGTTTAGCGCATCTTGTCAATAGTAATATCTCAAAA
>JADQBO010000411.1 GCA_016278585.1 Desulfosporosinus sp. | reverse complement strand
CTAAGAATTGCCTGATCAGAATAATCCTTTAGGTTACTCTGCACTTTTTTTCCAGAGACTTGATCGACATTTGCTAAAACACCCTCGACTGTTTCAAACTGCCAGAGTAATTTGAGCGCGGTTTTCTCTCCAATGCCTGGAACCCCTGGTATATTATCAGAGGAGTCTCCCATTAGTCCCTTAAGATCAATAATTTGTTGGGGTCGTAGTTGATAACGTTCCCATAAGGCCGTTTCATCATATCGCTCGACTTCACTGATTCCTTTTTTGGTAAGGAAAATATTTGTTCTGGGTGAAATGAGTTGCAGGGCATCCTTATCCCCTGTATAAATCTGAATCTCCATTCCTTGGGTTTCTGCTTGTTTGGTTATGGCGGCAATCAAGTCATCCGCTTCATAGCCCGCTAGTTCAAGCATAGGAACGTCCATTTCCGATAGTATCTCTTTAAGATAATCAAATTGTGGGCGCAGTCCCTCCGGGGTTTCTTTCCGCTGAGCTTTATACCCGGCATACTGTTCTATCCGAACCGTTGCCTTAGTTTTATCGAAAGCCACTACCCAGTAATCCGGATGTTGCTCTTGTTCTAATCTAAAGAGCATGGTCAGAAAACCATGCAAAACATTCGTTGGTCGCCCATCGGCCGTCGTTAGCGGCGGGAGCGCATAAAAGGCTCGATTTGCAAGGCTGTTTCCGTCTAAAATCACCATCCTCGGCACCATAAAAACCCCCATTCTTTCACAGTTAACTATATCATACCCACTCCTTTCTAACAAACCCAGAGCCGCTTTCTAGCTGTGTTTAGGAGCAATGTGACACACCATATAATAATTTAAGGATTGACTACCGTTGGATAGATTGGTAGTATTTAGTATCTGTGTACTTATTATCAGTTAAGGCTCCTACTTCACTGCCTGAAAACATCGCTGTTTTTTTTAGTCATTATTTATGTATTATTTTTAGTCTTAGTTTTGTAGAGGAGGATAAATTTAAATGTCGGATAAACAGGTTCGTTTGCTTATGGTGCTGACCAGTCTTCTTTGGTCAGGTGCATTTATAACCGGAAAACTCTCAGTCCAAGAGTTTCCACCGTTTGCCCTGACTTTCTTTCGTTTTCTATTTGCATTGCCGTTTATCTTTATAATCCTGTATGTTCGAGAGCCGAAAAATCTTTTCCCGCGCGGTCAACAATGGCGAGCACTAATTCTGCTTGGATTCGTTGGCACCTTTTGTTATCATGCCTTTTTCTTTACGGCTCTAAAGTATACCACAGCGATCAATTCATCCCTGATTGGAGCTATCAATCCGATAATCACGACTATTCTGGCCGTCCTATTCTTTAGCGAACGCTTAACGCCTTGGAGGGTATTTGGCATCTTTCTGTCATTTAGTGGCGTGTTTATCTTCATCACAAACGGGGATTTACAATTAATCTCCCAATTCCAAGTGAACTGGGGAGATCTTTTAATGCTGATGGGAGTCTTTTGCTTTTCCCTCTATGCTCTACTTAGTCGGAGGTTTATGAAACAATATCAACTAACACCGATCATGGTCACTGCCTATACGTTCTTAATTTGTGTTGTTATTTCCATACCTTTCGTTCTGTGGGAAAACCCAGTCACGTATTTATCGGCTACGACAGCAAGAGGATGGCTCTCCATTCTATATATGAGCGTGTTTGCCTCTGTATTGGGCTACCTTTTCCAGTCAATTGCCATTCAACGTATTGGTGCTCCCAGCACCGCCGTTTTTATTAATTTAGTCCCAATTTTTACGATTATCCAATCTATAACAATCTTAGGTGAGTCGATCACATCTCTTAAATTAATATGCGCCGCCATTGTGATTACGGGTGTTTATTTGGCGACACGACAGGAACGGAGGGTGAATTTTTTAAAAGCTCATAAAGCCGTTTTGTAACAGTTGCTTCCATAAGTTAGTAACAAGTCAATAATCGTCAAAAGAACCTCCTTTCGACTAGTCAACATTAGCTTTTTTTCTATGGGATATGGGTGTCCTGAAGCTATTTTAAAACACAGCCACTAAAGACTCCCTTGTTTCTAAGGATACTTACGGGTACTATAGTGTTAATAATCAGCATGCTTACGAAAAGAGGTATTTATATGGAGTCTATTCTAGTATCCGGCGGGGCTGGGTATATCGGCAGTCATACGGTTAAAACATTGCTAGACCGGGGTTACAAGCCCGTCGTTCTTGATAACCTAGTAACAGGGCATTGGCAATCCGTGGCAAGGGGTGTTCCCTTTTTCCAAGGAGACATAGCAGATTCACACCTTGTTCGAAGAATTGTAGAAAAAGAGCACGTCAGCGCCGTTATCCATTTTGCTGCTCGCAGTTTAGTTGGAGAGTCTGCCGAAAAACCTGACCTTTACTTCGAAGAAAATACCGCCAAGACGAACCGCTTTGTTAGCTCACTTCTTGAGTCCGCAGTGAAACGATTGATTTTTTCATCGACTGCGGCAACGTATGGGATTCCTGAAGAAGTGCCCATTCCAGAAAATGCACCTACTAGTCCCATTAACCCTTATGGTTTCTCCAAGCTCATGATCGAACAATCCTTTTCCTGGTTAGAAAAGGCCTATGGTCTTGAATGGATTGCTTTGCGCTATTTTAATGCTGCCGGTGCAGCTTTAGATGGCTCCCTTGGAGAAGACCATATTCCAGAAACTCACCTTATCCCTTTGATCTTGAAGGCTGCCTTGGGGCAACGAGAGGGAATTAGCATCTTTGGCACAGACTATGCTACCCCAGATGGGACGTGCATCAGAGATTATATTCACGTTCTTGATTTAGCAAACGCCCATATTTTAGCGTTGGAAGCATTAGGGAAAGGGATAGGCAGCGGAGTTTATAATGTGGGCACGGGTTCAGGTTATAGCGTCAGAGAGGTTATTGAGACCGCTCGCCAAGTCACAGGCCGAACAATTCCCGTAGTAGAATCCCCCCGCAGACCAGGAGACCCGGATAGGCTCATAGCTAAAGTCGCAAAAATCCAAACCCTCCTGGGATGGAGCCCAAATTATAGTTCCTTGGAACAAATTGTAGAGAGTGCCTGGACTTGGCATTTGAGACATCCCAACGGATTTGAATAGGTTAATTCTCAATATCTCTACACGTTTCTAAGAACATCTGAAGGTAGCTATACTTTTTATATAGCTACCTTTATTATTATCTATCCCCTTATCTATTAGAAGAATGACTTGTTCAAAATGCACCCTCGGATATACCATTTTTTCTAAAAACGAATAACAATAATTGTTTACTTAATTTGGATCATAAACTTACCCGAAATCCGACTAGGAAAATCCTGAATCTGGAAAGTGATTGGGGAGTGGTAGGATTGATTATCTGGGAGGGTGATAATAAGAGTTTGATCATATCTAGGGGTGTCAGAGTGAATGGATGTGCCTAGACTTTTAATATTGAATGAATTTCCACGCGCATCGATAAATTCATGAGAGACTATACTGAATCCGTGTTTTTGATCGTATACAGGATCAGTTTTCAATAAGAAGTGTAATTTAGTATCCTCTCCGGAGGGGTTTTTAATAACCTTATCGAGTACAAGGTTTGGTGGACCCTCTAAGATTATTTCCCTTTTAAGATCTAGGGTAACTCTTGTATCTTCTTTATTCAGAGCTCGAATGCTTTTACTTCGTAAGAAGAGTTTTCGGGGTTGTGTAAAATAGTTACTCTGGAAGAAAAGGACTTCGTGGTTCTCATCCAGCTTACTTCCAGTTACTCCATTTGTGATCCTACCCCATTCTTCTCCCTTTTCATTAACCAACGTTAGATCATCAAAGCCAAAGATTCTTTTACTATTCGCTGGGTTATAGCCTTTCTTGCAGTATATAACGAAAGTTTATGCTTTCTGACAGTACAAAAAAAAGAGCCTTTAAAGGCTCTTTTTACAATTTTCTTTGTGGTGGGCGAGGGGGGACTTGAACCCCCACATACTCACATCTATCGGATTTTGAGACC